>NZ_JAKKRY010000008.1:0-200674 GCF_025653795.1 Shewanella sp. SM73 | reverse complement strand
CAGGCTTCCATCGCAATAGTGGCATCAGGGTAAGTACGCAGAAAAGTCAGGAGCTGAGCACGTTTAATCGAACGGTTAAAAACACTCTTGCCTGCTTGATTAACTCCACATACTTGGAAGATATTTTTTGCGAGATCAATTCCTATTAGTGTAACTTTCATTTTGGACACCTTTTGTTGTTATTGAACGTGCAAATTCAATATGGCGTAAATGACGCCTACTTCACAAGAGGTGTCCATCCCATCATCCKTGGATGCTCGACCGCCCCGTCCATGGGGCGGACGGTCGTCTCGCYAATCACCATGGCACGCCTTTCGAGTGCTTGCGTAACCTGTTGGTTTTAAAGACTAGATCTCATCTTAACGATTATAGACACCACTCTATTGGGCAGAAATGAGCTATGTTTTGCACGGAATTCTCTGCATTCCGGATAAGCATAAATAATACCGAGAGTTGAATCGTGAGCAGTGATGAACTTAAGGATGTAACGCTTGGCTAGAGGCCTTACCTTTACACCATTTCCCACTGTTGTGCTGCTTTTTAAACTCGCACATGCTATCCCATCGACCACTTATGCCACTATATTGACGGCGAAACTCTTTAGCTGAAGTGAGCCACGCATCGGGCGAAATGCCTAATTCATTGAGTAGTTTTGGCCGTTGATTATTGATATAGCCTTTTTTATCAAGGCGCATAGCTCGTCCAGTCCAATCTATTAACTCAAGATAATCTGCAAAATGAAACGGAATGCCTGTTTGCTGACTCAGAAGTGTTGAACCATCAAATTTTGCGAGGGCTTTATATAGAATTGGCTGTAGGTTATCTGCGGTAGTTTTGGCCAGTTGGGGCGCGTTGATATGAGGGTTAAGCGCATTCACGCGCTCCTGAATCGATGTAAAATCAGAGGATTGCACAGAGTTGGCAATCCCTGCTCGAATAGGATTTAAATCGACATACATCATGCACGCCAGTAGTGCTTGCTCATCTAACAAGGCTTGTGACTTAAAACGGCCTTCCCAAAAAGCGCCTTTACACTCATCTTCACGATTGGCCTTACGGGCAATTTCTTCATTTAAACAGCGCATAAACCAAGAGATACTGCTCAGTCGCTCATGCCACTCGGCGAGTAATGCATCAAGTAACATCACTTCACCGTCGATTAAAGCATCACCATTCATATACTTAGTGGCAACGGCATGGCCCTTAGTGACTTGACTCCAGCGGCTGATAATATCTTTTTGCGTTAGCGATTTCGCCTTGTTGACATCAATTTTAAGTACTAAATGATAGTGATTACTCATCACCGCATAGGCGCAAATATCAATGCAGAAAATCGCAGATAATACCTTGATTTTATCAACAATCCAGCCGCGACGATGCTCATAACTGCGACCTGACAGTTTATCTTCACCGCACAGAAAAGCCCTGCGAACACAGCGATTTATCACATGATAGAAAGGTGTCGCATTAGCATCAATTAACTGTCTTCTGGCCGAGGTCATCACAGGCTCCATACAGAGAAAATCAAGGTAATGTAAAGCCTAGTAGAGGAGTGCGCAGAACACAAAAGATGTGGCTGTCCTTACTTTTTCTTTGCTCAGTCGCTCATGCCACTCGGCGAGAAATGCATCAAGTAACATCGCTTCACCGTCGATTAAAGCATCACCATTCATATACTTAGTGGCGACAGCATGGCCTTTAGTGATTTGACGCCAGCGGCGAATAATATCTTTTTGCGTTAGCGATTTCGCCTTGTCGACATCAATTTTAAGCACTAAATGATAGTGATTACTCATCACCGCATAGGCACAAATATCAATACAAAAAATAGCGGACAAGACTTTGATTTTATAAACAATCCAGCCACGTCGATGCTCGTAACTGCGACCAGTGAGTTTATCCTCACCACACAAAAAAGCCCTTCTAACACAGCGATTTATCACATGATAGAAAGGCGTTGCATTGGCATCAATTAATTGTCTTCTAGCCGAAGTCATCACAAGTCACCGTACTGGCTAAATTAGGATAACTTAAAGCCTAGTCTAGAGGGCAAGAAAACACAAAAATATATGGCTGTCCTCTCTATCTCTCTATCCCTATAGAAAATACAATCGATAATGTTAAAGGTTGTGGGAAACATTTTTAGCGGGCGATATGAACACACCAATTAAAAAATGAATTTTAGCGGCAGATCTGGCGCTGGTGTTAGTACAGCTTAGCCACATGGCGCTGGCTGATACAGTGTCTCAGGATATGAGTTATTTCAGTGTCGCTTGAAGGGTAATTTCTTCAACACCAGCAAGGGCCTTCGATACCGGACAGTCACACTTTGCCGCAGCTGCAATCTCTTGGAATTTCGCTTCGTCGATGCCCGCAACCTCTGCGCTCATCGTCAACGCGATGCGGTCTATAACAAAACCTTCGCCTTGTTTAGCGAGACGCACACTTGCCTTGGTGTCGATATTGGCGGTGGCAAACCCTGCCTTGTCGCAGGCGAATGAAAACGCCATCGTAAAACACGCGGCATGGGCGGCAGCTAGTATCTCTTCAGGGTTCGTGCCACGACGGTCATCCTCGAAGCGGCTACCGAAGCCGTAAGGATATTGCTTCAGTGCACCGGTCTCGGTACTTATTTTACCTTGGCCTTTCTTACCTTGACCTTGCCATTGGATAGTTGCGATTTTTTCAATCATGGTGTGTCTCCTAAATATCAAAATTGCTCAAGAAGGGTTTCATTTTCGACGCTAATGATTGGGCAAATTGAGACGACTTATACTGCCAACCTATGCCAGTCTGGACTTGACCATAGGTATCCGTCTGTACGGTATGCAACAGTAGATCAGGCCACCCATTTTAAATTAACGACCTAATGTTCTTTCGGTTTGCCTACAACCTGTTCTGGCTAAAGTGGTTTGAATGAGAGTCATCAAAAGTAGCTGGACTGCATCTGAGGAAAAAAACGTGCTAATTCATTTAAAAATGGTGTATTTCAGACATGCTAACTCCCACCCATTATACGAATGGGCAGTGACTGGGGTGATCGCTATTTAAGGTTGGGTGTCTATGTTCTTTAGTCTCAACTTCCTAGCTATAGTCCAGCAAGATCTATAAAAGGTGATTCATCAAACACACTGAGCGACTTTGGTCGGCTTAGTTTTTACGCCAACATTCCATTTTATCAACTAGTCCAGAATACTTAACTGATACAATGTAAATTGATGGCAATATGAAAATAATTACACAGCCGAGTTCGGCTATTGCCTTTTTAAGTTCAGAAAATTCGAGAACATAAGTGGTATCCCATAACTTCTGCATAAAAAATACTGCGAACAATGCAAGAGGAATTGTAAGGAAATAGTGCATAACTAAACTAAATGCGTTTTTTTTCTTTGCAATGATTTTCATTTGGATACGACAATGAATTTCTACAATCAGCGTAGAAATCATAGTAAAAATGAACATCATAATTATAAGATTAATCATAGCTACCTATACTCATAACTTTAAACCGTGCGACTAAAACGAAGCAAAATTTGCGGCCGCTCAGGCTTAATGTGTGTAGTTCATTTATGGACACTTTGTATCATTACTAATTTTAGGTCAACTAGTGAACACTCGACGAAGCTATCTTTCGGTCTCGAAATACACTATGGGCAAATGTGTGCAATCGGCAATATTACGATCTGGATCCAGATAGGGCGAACTTAAAAATAGATAAATATCTGACTGCTCCTGCTTTCCTGCTTTCCTGCTTTTCCCTATCCCGAGTTCTGGTTAATCAACAACGCCATGCTAGTTGATCATGAATATGGCTCATGTTCTATGTGAAATAAAACCGTTTTTGTTCATGTGCCGAACCACGTATAAATGACTCCAAGCGAAATATTAGACAAGCTTGAAGTTGCACCCTAGCTAAGCCATCAGGACTTAAGTCATCGGCACTTAAGTTAAATAGAACCTCAGACAGAACACAAATAATGTCTATCAGAGTCGGGTCGAGAAGCTAGAAGCGCAGGGCATAAACTCAGGTTTGAAATCAGGCAATGGGATACTGGATCACTATGAATAAGCATTTTACATTTACGATTAACAGCATTTGTCTTGATGAAAATTATCATCCCTCAGACAAGACGCGTATCACGACCAACTTTGCTAATTTGGCCAGAGGCAGTCATCGCCAAGCGAACTTACGCAACGCGTTAAAGATGATTGATAACAGTTTTAATGCCTTAGCGCATTGGGATAACCCTAAAGGCGAACGTTATAGCGTCGAGTTGGAAATCATCTCCGTTAATTTGGATATTGACGGCAGTGGTCAAACCTTCCCATCGATTGAAGTATTGAAAACCAATATTGTTGATCATAAAACCAATAAACGTATTGAAGGCATTGTCGGCAATAACTTTTCATCTTACGTACGCGATTATGACTTTAGCGTGTTACTGGCAGAACATAATAAGGGCCAAGCCAAATTTAGTATTCCAGATGATTTTGGTGGTCTACATGGCAAGCTATTTCAGTCTTTTGTTAATTCTGATGCTTACAAACAGAATTTTAATAAGCCACCGGTTATCTGCCTCAGTGTGTCGGATAATAAAACCTACCATAGAATTGAGAATCAGCATCCCGTATTAGGGGTTGAATATCAGCCAAATGAATCGTCTTTAACTGAGCAATATTTCAAAAAAATGGGCTTACAGGTGCGCTATTTTATGCCGCCAAATAGCGTGGCGCCGTTAGCTTTTTATTTCTTTGGTGATTTGCTCAATGATTACACCCATCTTGAGTTGATAAGCACCATCAGCACTATGGGAACTTTTCAAAAAATCTATCGCCCTGAGATTTATAACGCCAATGCTGTTGCAGGGAAATGCTATCAACCTAATTTGAAAAATCTGGATCATTCACTGACTCAAATTGTTTATGACCGAGCAGAACGTAGCCAATTGGCGAATGAGCAAGGCAAATTTGCAGCGGAGCACTTTATCAAACCCTATCAAACGTTTTTTGAACAATGGTCTGCTAATTACCTTTAGTCGCTCTGCGCCTAATCGTCACGCTCAATAATTAATCTAATACGGCATCATTATCATGACAACACGACTTAATAAAACATCGCTTAACCAGACACTGTTACCGACTTCAACTGCGGGCAGTTTGCCTAAACCTTTATGGCTTGCAGAGCCTGAAACACTTTGGTCTCCATGGAAATTGCAAGGAGAGGAATTAATTACCGGTAAACACGATGCACTGCGTTTGTCATTACAGGATCAACAGCTAGCGGGGATTGATATTGTCAGTGATGGCGAGCAAACGCGGCAACATTTTGTCACTACCTTTATTGAGCACCTTAACGGCGTTGATTTTTCAAAACGTAAAATCGTTAAAATTCGTGATCGCTATGATGCAAGCGTGCCCACGGTTGTCGGCCCAGTGAGCCGCCAAAAGTCGGTGTTTGTTGAAGATGCCAAATATTTACGTCAGCAAACCACGCAATCGATTAAATGGGCTCTGCCTGGCCCTATGACCATGATAGATACGCTTTATGATGACCATTATAAAAGCCGAGAAAAGCTTGCTTGGGAATTTGCCAAAATTCTTAATGAGGAAGCCAAAGAATTAGAAGCGGCGGGTGTTGATATTATCCAATTTGATGAGCCTGCCTTTAATGTATTTTTTGATGAGGTAAACGATTGGGGCATTGCCTGTTTAGAAAGAGCCATTGAAGGACTTAAATGCGAAACGGCGGTGCATATTTGTTATGGTTACGGCATCAAAGCCAATACAGATTGGAAAACAACTTTGGGCTCAGAGTGGCGCCAATATGAAGAAGTGTTTCCTAAACTGCAAAAGTCTAATATCGATATTATCTCGCTAGAATGTCACAACTCCCATGTGCCAATGGAGCTACTTGAACTCATTCGCGGTAAGAAAGTCATGGTCGGCGCGATTGATGTCGCCACCGACACGATTGAAACCGCAGAGGAAGTCGCTGACACCCTACGAAAAGCCCTTAAATTTGTCGATGCCGACAAGCTTTATCCTTGTACTAACTGTGGCATGACGCCTTTATCCCATCAAGTCGCAAGAGGCAAACTCAACGCCTTAAGTGCAGGCGCAGAGATCGTCAGAAAAGAACTCTTGGCATTAAGATAAGACGCGTTAAGTGTTGCTGTCTGTTTTACAGCAGCATGTTTTATAGCAGCATAAGTCTAGCTTTGTTGAAAAGGTATCGACGTAAGTATTAAAAAAACGGGATTGGCATTCTGATGCCAATCCCATTGTTCATTTCTAAGCTCTTACATTTAGTGCTTAGGCTTATGCATTGTCTTAGCGCTTATTGGCCAAGTTTTGGTGTGCGTGGCGGGATCATGCGCCTGTCACCTGTTGACTCAAATGCACCTGCAAATTTAAGCAGGTTATTATCGTCATAGGCGCGGCCTGCGAAGGTCAAACCGACTGGCATGCCAATATCGGCCATCACGCCCATAGGCACAGTCACAGTCGGCACGCCTAAATGGCGAATCGCAAGGTTTCCGTTAGCGACCCAAACTCCGTTGCTCCAAGCGATATCGGCGGAAGCCGGATTCACATGCGCATCGGCAGGGCCGACATCTGCCACGGTTGGGAACAGCACTGCATCGAGCTTCAGCTCGTCCATCCAGTCTTCGAGATCTAGCTTACGCGTCTTCTCTAAGCCACGCAGACCATCGGGAATACTGTCGATCTGGTCATAGGATTTAAGACCACGCTTAGCCATGTTGACGTACTCTTCCATGCCTGCCGCTAAGTCACCTTCACGGTTAGGCAAGGTGCCTAAGTCGTGGGGGAAAATCAAATGCCCAACAACATCAGCAAGTTTGTTGAGTTTAGGGTCATTGTTAGCACGCAGGAATTCATCGAACGCCCAACCTGAGAGTTCCCATAATTCATCATGGAGGAATTGAGGCGTGACGATACCGCGGTTAAACACGGTCGGCGCACCTGGGCGGTCGCCTTCGCAATTTGATACCAGCGGAAAATCAACTTCAATCACTTCGGCGCCAGCAGCTTCTAAGGCTTTACGAGCCGCTTCCCATAGATCGATAACCGATTGGCGAGTATGAATACGTTGACCCGTTGGCCCCCCGATACCTGGGTTTTCGCTAGTGCCCGCCAATTCATCTTTATTGATGTACATGCGCGGCACACCAAAACGCTTACCCTTAAGTGTGTCTGCGCTAGCGGCCAGCGCCAGATAAGATTCTGGGCGAACTGTCGATGCTTTAGGGATTTGTACCCAAGGTTGCAGACGCCAGAGATCGCCACGGGTGATAGGATCGTCTGCCACAATCACATCCAACACTTCAAGCATATCGGCCATAGTGCGGGTATAAGGCACGACGACATCCATGGTCGGCGTTAACGGCCAGTTACCGCGCACCGAAATCACGCCGCGAGACGGAGTGTAAGCACACAAACCGTTATTGGACGCAGGGCCACGGCCACTTGACCAAGTTTCTTCGGCAAGACCGAAAGCCGAATAACTTGCCGCCGTGCCCGTGCCCGCCCCATTTGAAGAGCCCGAAGCGAAGGGCGCTGTGAGGTAGTTAGCATTGTATGGGCTTTCAGCGCGGCCATAGTGACCACGCTGCATGCCGCCATTGGCCATAGGTGGCATATTGGTTTTGCCTAGGCAAATGGCACCTGCGGCGCGTAGGCGCTCAACGGCAAAGGCATCATATTGCGCCACTAAATCCTTAAAGGCTGGGCTGCCAGACGCTGCCGTCAGTCCCTTCACCAAATAGCTATCCTTGGCGGTATACGTAATACCCTCAAGTGGGCTCAGTGTTTCACCACGGGCGCGGCGCGCATCTGACGCCTCAGCTTCTTTGAGCGCATCGGGATTGTGTACCACTAACGCATTGAGCTTAGTCTTTGTCGCAGGGCCGTCATACGCCTCAACCCGCGCGAGATACGACTTAACCAACTCCACTGCGGTGGTGCGGCCAGATTCGAGCGCAGCACGCAGTTCGGCAATGGAAACTTCAGTGACTTCAAACATCTTACGCCCTCCCGCTGAAAGCCAAATGTGGTGCAATAACAGTGACATCAATCGTCATGCTGTTCTCCTTGGGTTACTTTCCAGCAGGGATTTGCTGAGTAATGCAATGGATATTGCCGCCGCCTAATAAAATCTCACGGGCTGGCACACCCACAATCTCATGCTCAGGGAAGATTTCCTGTAGTTTTTGGGCGGCGATATTATCGGTTGCAGGGTCAAGCAGTGGGAACACGATGCGACTATTGGTGATTAAAAAGTTCACATAAGAACCCGCTAAACGCTCACCCGCCGTGCGTGGCACGCCAGTGCCTTCGGTTACACCTTTTGATTCTTCTTCGGTGCAATACAGCGGCCCCGGTTGTGGCAACAGATGGATTTTTAACTTACGGCCTTTGGCATCCACGGTATTTTGCAGCACATCGAGCGCGGCTTTTGAGCGAGGATATTGTGGATCCGATTCATCATCAGTCCAGTGCAGAATGACTTCACCAGGACGGGCAAAACAGCACATATTGTCGATATGACCATCGGTCTCATCCATATACACGCCATCTTGCAACCAGATAAACTGCTTAATATTCAAATAGTCACGCAGTAAGTCTTCAATCTGTTCTTTTGTCAGTTCAGGGTTACGGTTGGCATTGAGTAAGCATTCTGCACTCGTCATACAGGTGCCTTCACCATCGACATGGATGGAGCCACCTTCGAGGATCAACGGCGCGCTGTAACGGGCAAAACCATGCTGCGCAAGCATCTGCTGCGCGACTTGCTCGTCCTTATCCCATGGGAAGTACAAACCACCGTTATGGCCGCCCCAAGCATTAAAACCCCAGTCAACACCACGGCATTCGCCATTGTCATTCACAACTACGGTTGGCCCAGTGTCACGAGCCCAGCAATCGTTACTGTCCATTTCAACCAAGGTGACATGGGATGGCATCACCGCTTTAGCTTCGGCTAAAAACGTCTTAGGAACACCCATATAAACAGGGGTTGCCGCACCAATGGCATCGGCCACCTTAGCAAAGGTCGCCTGAGCATAAGCACCAGCTGCACGCCAGTTATCAGGACGATAGGGCCAAATCATCCACACCGCTTGCTGCGCAGCCCATTCGCCAGGCATATAAAAACCATCTTGGGATGGCTTAGTCGTTAACTGCGTGGCATCCACTGTCACGTTTGTCATGAGTTTTGTCTCCAGTAATGCTTAAAAACGATAAGGGTGTGCGTCCTAACATCGGACGACAGAATCGAAATATACCTAACATCAATCAAATGAATAAATTGAAGGACCGCATTTATCATGTACATAGTTTGGCCGAAATTGTCAGGTCTTCACTCGGTGAGTTTTAGCTTCATTGAAATATTGCTGCGTATCTTATCATTTAAGATGGCTTGCGCTAAATACTTGTATGCAGGACATAGATGAGAATTTATTGGGGAGGAAGGTTGTCAATTTATTGCTCACGAGATGAGTGAATTACGAAATGGAGCGAACGCTCTTTAGTTAAAATAAGTCTTAGTTGAAATACGTCACTAAAATCTGATCTCAGCATCAAAATAGCACTTTTATTTTACCTAGCTTATCATCATCGCTTTATTGTAGCCTTTTGCTAAAAAATACTGCGGAGGCGTATTTTTTGTTCTTTCTCAATATTCGCCCGTTGCAGTATTTATCTTTAAAGGATATCAGCATGACTTCCCACACGGCGCCATTAACCTCATTTTCTACTGAACCTTCTCTCACTGAAACTTCTACAACGGAACCTTCTACAACGGAACCTTTTACAACGGAACTGTCTATAACAGATGTAGAGCCGCTACTTAAGATCATGGAAAAACTGCGTGATCCGCACACGGGTTGCCCGTGGGACAAAGCGCAAACCTTTCAAACCATAGTGCCTTTTACTTTAGAGGAGGCCTATGAAGTTGCCGATACCATAGAGCGTTTAGCCTGGGATGAGTTACCCGATGAACTCGGGGATTTGTTATTTCAAATCGTATTCTATTGTCAGCTCGGTAAAGAGCAAGGCAAGTTTGACTTTACGAGCGTGATTGAGAAAATTAGCGACAAGTTAACCCGTCGTCATCCCCATGTGTTCGGTGAGCAAAATCCGCAAATAGGCGATAGCGCCCAAGCGATGAAAGCCAATTGGGAAGCAATTAAGGCGATTGAGCGTGAACAAAAGGCCCTGCAAGTGGCGGGTGAAACCCAAGCTGATACTGTGGTTTCTGCGTTAGACAATATTCCGCGTACCCAACCTGCGCTGTCGCGCTCAATTAAAATTCAGCAAAGGGTGGCACGAGTCGGGTTTGATTGGGCCGAGCTTGAGCCCGTGGTTGCTAAAATCCACGAAGAAATCGATGAAGTCTTGCATGAAGTGAATCAACCCGAGCAAGATCAAGCGAAAGTGCAGTCCGAAATGGGCGACTTGCTGTTTGCCGTGGTGAATTTAGCTCGACATCTTAAGGTCGATCCAGAACAAGCGTTGCGCCAAGCCAATCTTAAATTTGAACGCCGTTTTCGCGGTGTAGAACAGTTGGCGAGTGACAGCGGTAAAAGCATGGAAGAGCACACATTAATGGAGCTTGATGCCTATTGGGACCAAGTAAAAGCGACAGAGACGAGATAAACGGCAAATTATCCCGATTGGTGTTTGTCGAATCGCGCCGCCTTTGGTATACTACTGCCCCGTCCTAGTGCTTTCTTACAAGCACGTATTTTCAAACTCATTTTCTCAGGTTCAGCATGACTACAAGGTATATCTTCGTTACTGGTGGCGTTGTTTCATCACTAGGTAAAGGCATTGCAGCAGCATCATTAGCTGCAATTTTAGAGGCCCGCGGTCTCAATGTAACCATCATGAAACTGGACCCTTACATTAACGTTGATCCGGGTACCATGAGCCCAACCCAACATGGCGAAGTATTTGTTACTGAAGACGGTGCAGAAACAGATCTCGACTTGGGTCATTATGAGCGTTTCATCCGTACGAAGATGAATCGTCGTAACAACTTCACTACTGGTCGTATTTACGAAGAAGTATTACGTAAAGAACGTCGTGGCGATTATTTGGGCGCAACTATTCAGGTTATCCCACACATCACTAATGCGATTAAAGAAAAAGTATTAGCCGGTGGCGAAGGCCATGATGTGGCTATCGTCGAAATCGGCGGTACTGTGGGTGATATCGAATCCTTGCCGTTCCTAGAGTCTATCCGTCAGCTCGGTGTTGAGCTGGGTCGTGATCGTACTCTATTCATGCACTTAACCTTAGTGCCTTTCTTAGGTGCTGCAGGCGAAGTGAAAACTAAGCCAACTCAACACTCAGTGAAAGAGCTGCGTTCTATCGGTATTGCACCAGATGTGCTGGTTTGCCGTGGTGATCGTGCGATTCCTGCGAATGAAAAAGCCAAAATTTCGCTGTTCTGTAACGTCGAAGAGCGTGCGGTTATTTCATTAAAAGATGTTGATAGTATTTATAAAATCCCAGCTTTGTTACGTTCACAAGGTTTGGATGACTTAGTGGTTAAGCGTTTCGGTTTAGAATGCCGTGAAGCGGATCTGTCTGAGTGGGAAAATGTTATTTATCAAGAAGCTAATCCAAACGGCGAAGTCGTTATTGGTATGGTGGGTAAATATATTGAACTGCCAGATGCCTATAAGTCAGTCAACGAAGCATTAAAACACGCTGGCCTTAAAAACCGCGTATCTGTGACTATCAAGTATATTGATTCACAAACCGTAGAAGCTAAAGGCGAAGAAGTCTTACAGGGTTTAGACGGTATCTTAGTACCAGGCGGCTTCGGCGAGCGTGGTGTTGAAGGTAAGATACTGGCGGCAAAATTTGCCCGTGAAAACAATTTACCGTATTTCGGTATTTGTTTAGGTATGCAAGTTGCCCTGATTGAATTTGCGCGTAATGTTGCAGGTATGGCTGATGCACATTCAACTGAATTCAATAAAGAAACACCATTCCCAGTTGTGGGTTTGATCACTGAATGGATTGACGAAGAAGGTAATGTTGAGCAGCGTCATGAGGCGTCTGACTTAGGTGGCACTATGCGTTTAGGCGCTCAATTGTGTCATTTACTCGAGGGTTCAAAAGCGGCTCAAGCCTACAAAGGCAATAGCTGTGTAGAACGTCACCGTCACCGTTACGAAGTGAACAACAAATACAGAGAGCGTTTAGAGCAGGCTGGCATGATCTTCAGCGGTTTGTCTTCTGATCGTAAATTGGTGGAAATGATCGAATTAAAAGATCACCCATGGTTTGTTGCAGGTCAATTCCATCCTGAATTCACCTCAACTCCGCGCGATGGTCACCCATTGTTCGAAGGGTTTATTGCTGCGGCAAGTGCGCATCAAAAACGTGATCTGAAGTAAGAATATTTGAGGCCGGACCCGCGACAGTGGGGCCGGCCTTTTGCTACACTCGTCGCGACTTGAAACATAAGAATTTAATACTTCTGGGTGTAAACAGCATGCGTATCCGTTGCATCTGTATGGACGCAAACCGTAAATGGAATTTTGTTATTTTCTGCGGTATGTGACTTCCATTTATTCCCATAGGTATTGGTTTTTTCTTTTATCTTTAAACTTAAATCGAGGGTGTTATGGCTAAGATTATTAACGTGATTGGTCGCGAGATTATGGATTCTCGTGGTAACCCAACTGTTGAAGCCGAAGTGCATTTAGAAGGTGGTTTTGTGGGTATGGCTGCGGCGCCTTCTGGTGCATCAACCGGTAGCCGTGAAGCGTTAGAATTACGTGATGGCGATAAGAGCCGTTATTTAGGCAAAGGCGTATTAACAGCTGTTGCTAACGTAAACGGTGTCATCCGCGCTGCATTATTAGGCAAAGATGCGACTGCACAAGCTGAGCTTGATCAAATCATGATCGACTTAGATGGCACAGAAAACAAAGACAAGTTAGGTGCAAACGCGATTCTGGCTGTGTCTTTAGCGGCTGCTAAAGCAGCAGCAGCATCTAAAGGTATTCCTTTATACGCGCATATCGCTGAATTAAACGGTACACCAGGCCAATATTCTATGCCTGTGCCTATGATGAACATCTTAAACGGTGGCGAGCACGCGGATAACAACGTTGATATCCAAGAATTCATGGTGCAACCTGTTGGCGCGAAAACCTTCCGTGAAGCACTGCGCATGGGCGCTGAAATCTTCCATACGTTGAAAAAAGTATTGCACGACAAAGGTCTAAGCACTTCTGTGGGTGACGAAGGTGGTTTTGCACCTAACTTAGCGTCAAACGCTGATGCGTTAGCCATTATCAAAGAAGCGGTTGAACTGGCTGGCTACAAGTTAGGTACTGATGTCACGTTAGCGCTGGATTGCGCTGCATCTGAATTCTACAAAGACGGCAAATACGATTTAGCGGGCGAAGGCAAAGTCTTCGACTCGAACGGTTTCTCTGATTTCTTAAAATCATTGGCTGACCAATACCCAATCGTGTCTATCGAAGATGGCTTAGACGAATCAGATTGGGATGGTTGGGCTTACCAAACTCAAATCATGGGCGACAAGATCCAATTAGTGGGCGACGATTTATTCGTTACTAACACTAAAATCTTAACCCGTGGTATTGAAAACGGTATTGCTAACTCAATCCTTATCAAGTTTAACCAAATTGGTTCATTGACTGAGACTTTAGCGGCTATTCGTATGGCGAAAGAAGCGGGTTATACCGCCGTGATTTCACATCGTAGTGGTGAGACTGAAGATTCAACCATTGCTGACTTAGCCGTGGGTACTGCTGCTGGTCAAATCAAAACCGGTTCACTGTGTCGTTCTGACCGTGTAGCTAAGTACAACCAATTGCTGCGCATCGAAGAGCAATTAGGTGAAAAAGCCCCATACCGTGGTTTGAAAGAGATCAAAGGTCAGGCGTAATTTAATATTTGATGTAAAAAGGCCACCACTTGGTGGCCTTTTTTGTTGTACTATCTGCTGTATATTTTTTTAATCCAAGATACTGACGCTAATTCCTCCATGAAATTTTTTGTCATTGCACTCATAGTGCTACTCGGTGTACTGCAATTCCGTCTTTGGTCGGGAGGTAATAGTCTTCCTGAATATTTCGTTCTGCAAAAACAAATTGCCGCCCAGCAAGAAGGTAACGCCAAACTCAATGAGCGTAACCAAGTGCTGAAGGAAGAAATCATCGATCTGAAAAGTGGTACAGAAGCCATCGAAGAGCGCGCACGCAACGAACTTGGCATGGTTAAAGAAGGCGAGACCTTCTATCGCGTCGTGGGTGGTGAGCGCTCGGTATCGAGTCCATCTCAGTAATATGGAGTTAGGATGACAGAGCTAGGACATTTAGATCTTGGATTAAATGAACAATCCAATCCCGATAGTCAATCTGATCTGGTAACACAAATTGAATTGCAGCGCCAAGCTGAGCATGTCACTCAAGCTGTGGTTGCCATCGTTCCCGCCGCAGGCATAGGTAGCCGTATGGGCGCCGACAGACCTAAGCAATATCTTGAGGTGTGCGGCCAGAGTATTCTTGCTCATACCTTAGATAAGCTCTTGTCCCATCCGCACATTTCTCAAGTGATCGTTGCCTTACATTCGAACGATACTATCTTCGATACCTTGCCACAGGCCGTGCACCCTAAATTGATTACAGTAATAGGTGGCGGTGAGCGCGCTGATTCTGTGTTGGCGGCGCTGCAAATTGCGCCCGAGCACAGTTGGGCCTTAGTGCATGATGCGGCAAGACCTTGTTTAACCGCGACGGATATCGACAAGTTACTCGCATCTAGAGTGCAATTCCCCCAAGGTGCTATTTTGGCAATGCCTGTACGCGATACCATGAAGCGCGCGAATAAACAGGGTGAAATCAGTGCCACTGTGTGCCGCGATAATTTATGGCATGCATTGACGCCGCAGTTATTTCCAGCGCAGCAATTAAAAAATTACCTCAATGCGGCTCTGGCTGCAGGTGCGGTAGTCACAGATGAGGCTTCGGCGATGGAATGGGCGGGGATATCACCCGGACTCGTTTCGGGCCGTGCTGATAATATAAAAGTAACGCATCCCGACGATTTAGGGCTAGCCGAACTGTTTTTGATGCGTGCCGTTAAATAGTCATAATCAAAGTAAAATAATACGTTAGGAATATTAAATGAAAATCCGTATCGGCCATGGTTTCGATGTGCATAAATTTGGTGCGGCGCGGCCACTTATCCTTTGTGGCGTGGAAGTACCCTATGAAACAGGCCTAGTCGCACATTCAGATGGTGATGTGGTACTGCATGCGATTTCCGATGCCATCCTCGGTGCTTTAGCGCTCGGTGACATAGGAAAACATTTCCCCGATACCGATGCCGCCTATAAGGGGGCCGATAGCCGCGTATTGCTGCGTCATTGCTATGCTTTAGCGAGGGAGAAAGGCTTTGTGCTAGGCAATCTTGACGTCACTATCATAGCCCAAGCTCCTAAAATGGCACCGCACATAGAGGCAATGCGCCAGATATTAGCCGCCGATTTAACCGCGGAACTTGACGATATTAATGTCAAAGCGACCACGACTGAACAGCTTGGATTTACCGGGCGTAAAGAAGGTATTGCGGTAGAAGCCGTGGTACTTATGGCCCGCAAACACGATTAACTTAAGAGTAAAAAAGTCCCATGAGCGAATTACATTATCTGTATGGTAAGCCTTTAGGTACAGCAGATCTAAGAACCCAAAATAGCGATTTTATCGTGAAAGAGATTTTGCCTTTTAGCCCGACGGGTGAAGGTGAACATCATATGCTGCATGTACGCAAAGAAGGGCTAAATACAGTACAAGTCGCTGAAATGATCGCTAAGTTTGCTAAGGTGCATCCAAAGGAAGTGACCTACGCTGGGCAAAAAGATAAAAATGCCATCACAGAACAATGGTTCGGTGTGCGTATTCCTGGTAAAGAAACGCCTGCTTGGAAGGATCTCAATAGCGAGCGTTTGACCATATTATCGAGCAGCCGCCACAGCAAGAAACTGCGAATTGGTGCCTTAGTCGGTAACCGCTTTATTCTTACCCTGAGAAATGTCACCCAAGTGGAAGACATTATCAGTCGTATCGAAAAGGTCGCTCAAGTGGGCGTGCCCAATTACTTTGGTGAGCAGCGCTTTGGTCACGATGGCAAAAACTTAGTGTTTGGTCGCCAAATGATGGCGGGTAAAAAAGTGAAAGACAGAAATAAGCGCAGCATGTATTTGTCTGCCGTGCGCTCAAATCTGTTTAACACTGTGGTGTCATATCGTTTAGCCAACCATGGCACTAAGCCTTTAGCGGGTGATTGTGTGATGTTAGCGGGCAGCAAAAGCTTCTTTGTTACGCCTGAATGGGATCTCATCGTATTGAAGCGTCTGATTGAAAAAGACATTCAACTTTCTGCACCATTGTGGGGGCGCGGCATGATGTTACCCCAAGGTGAAGCTGCTGCGGTAGAAACCTTAGCCATGAGTGAGTTAGCTGACGATTGCTATGGTTTAGAGCACGCCGGATTAGAGCAAGAACGCCGTCCGTTACTGCTTGAGCCCCAAGGCCTTAAATATGAACAAACCGCTGATGGCTTAGTGCTGGAGTTTGTGTTGCCTGCGGGCAGTTTTGCAACATCATTATTGAGAGAGTTGGTTAATTATCAAGATGTTAAAGAGCAGCAATGGCAAGCGACATTGGTGCAGGAGCCTGCGCCTGAGGTAACTAACGCTAACGTAGTGGCTAACACTGATACTGTTAAGACTGAAGCAGAGTCATGATTCGTATCCTTGTTAGCAATGACGATGGGATTAATGCTCCAGGTATCAAAGCCTTATCTGAGGCTTTGGCTGAAATAGCGACTGTGCTGACTGTTGGGCCGGATCGAAATTGCTCTGGTGCGAGCAACTCATTAACCTTGACTAATCCATTAAGAATTAATAGGTTAGATAATGGCTATATTTCCGTTCACGGTACACCGACAGATTGCGTTCATTTGGCTATCCGAGAATTATGTGATGGCGAACCTGATATGGTGGTGTCTGGCATCAATGCGGGGGCAAATATGGGTGATGACACCTTATATTCGGGGACAGTTGCCGCCGCGATGGAAGGACGCTTTTTAGGTTTTCCTGCAATAGCGATTTCGCTTAATGGCCGTAAATTCGAACATTATCAATCGGCTGCGGTTTATGCTCGGCGGATAGTTCAAGGTTTGTTGGCCCAGCCTTTGGCAAAAGATCAGATCTTAAATGTGAATGTGCCTGACTTGCCACTTGATCAAATTAAAGGCATCAAAGTGACTCGCCTCGGTGCTCGTCATAAGGCCGAAGGCATAGTGCGAACGCAAGATCCTGCCGGACGTGAAATCTTCTGGCTTGGTCCACCGGGACAAGAGCAGGATGCCACAGAGGGCACTGATTTTTATGCTATCGCCAATGGCTATGTTTCAATTACGCCCTTGACGGTTGACTTAACCGCCTACGGACAACTAACGGCATTGCAAAATTGGGTAGATAAAATATGACTCGAGTTGCCTTAACATCGGCGGTGAATTTAGCTAAAAAGCTTCAAGATGCGGGGATCCGTAATCAAGCCGTGTTAAAGGCGATATCGCATACGCCGCGAGAAATGTTTCTCGATAATGCGCTAGCCCATAAAGCCTATGAAAATACGGCTTTGCCAATTGGACAAGGGCAAACCATTTCGCAGCCTTATATCGTTGCCCGTATGAGCGAACTCTTACTGCACAAGATGCCACAGCGAGTGTTAGAAGTGGGGACTGGATCGGGCTATCAGGCAGCCATTTTGGCTCAATTGGTGCCTCAGCTTTGTACTATCGAACGGATCAAAGGTCTACAAATTCAAGCAAGACAGCGTTTAAAACGATTAGATTTGCATAATGTGTCGTTTAAATATGGCGATGGTTGGTTGGGATGGGCTAATCGTAGTCCGTTCGATGCCATTATGGTGACTGCGGCGGCGGCGACTATACCAGAAGCTTTATTGTCTCAGTTGGCTGATGGAGGGGTGTTAGTCTTACCTGTGGGAGAGGATACTCAGCAATTGATGCGTATTACGCGTAATGCTGACCGCTTTAGTTCTGAAACCATTGAAACGGTTAAATTTGTACCTTTAATTAATGGAGAGTTAGCTTAACCTTGTGTTGTGCTACTGTGTTAAGCGAAGTGCTTGTTTTGCACAGAAGGCGTCATTTTCTCATCATAAACAGTAATACAACCTTACCAAGGAGTTTTTATTGTTGAATGCGGGTTTACTCTTAAACCTTTGCTTTATATTTCTGCTTGTAGGCTGTAGCTTTCAGGCCAGCAGACCCGCACCCGTCGAAAATATTTCCCATAGCTACTCTAAAAATAGTAAAGGCCACATTAAATCGAATTCATATAAAGTTAAAAAAGGCGACACTCTCTACTCTATTTCTTGGGCTGCAGGGAAAGACTTTTCTGAAATAGCTAAACTTAATCAATTAGATAACCCTTATACAATTTACCCTGGACAGATTTTATATTTAACTAATGCTAAATCTAGTAACCAATCAAAATCTACGACTTTAGATGGAAATATAACGGGTAATTCAGATGCTAATTCAAGTAAAAGTGATAAAAAACAATTAGATGATAAGGTTTATCAGTCTAATGCTAAGTCAAGTAACGATCTGAAAAAAACACTTGATCAGAAAGCTAAGCCCGCGTACCTTGTAACAAGTTCCCAACAAAATGTTAACCAGCTAATGGTTCCACCCACCTCAACACTGCCAGCCAGTGTGAGTCAGTGGCAGTGGCCAGTAAGAGGGAAGTTAATCGGAACTTATTCTGCCAATGAGCAGGGAAATAAAGGTATTAAGATCGCGGGAAATCGGGGAGATATCATCAAAGCTGCTGCAGATGGGCGGGTGGTATACGCAGGAAGTGCTCTTAGGGGTTACGGTAATTTAGTGATTATTAAACATAGTGACGATTACCTTAGTGCTTATGCTCATACGGACAAGATCTTAGTCAAAGAAAAGCAACATGTCCTCGCAGGGCAGACTGTTGCAAAAATGGGCAATACAGGTGCCAATCGGGTAATGTTACATTTTGAAATTCGTTACCATGGACAGTCTGTAAACCCACTTACTTATTTACCTAAACAATGATTGTTTGGGGCCTTGTTGGCAAATGGAGGATAGGAAATTGCACTAATTCAGCAGTTTAATTAGGTTTGGGAGATTTGATCATGAGCCGCATAAATAGCACTGCCGCAGAAGCACTAGTAGATTTTTCCGTAGAAACCGTAGACTTTGATCTTGAAAAAGAAGAAGTTGCCACCGATCTAGTCCAAGAGCTAGGAATAGAACAACAGGTCCAAGATGACCTGCAAAAAAATCTTGATGCCACTCAACTTTATCTAGGTGAGATTGGTTTTTCCCCACTGCTTAGCGCAGAAGAAGAAGTTTACTTTTCCCGTAAGGCCTTAAAAGGTTGTGCAAAATCCCGTAATCGCATGATCGAAAGTAATTTACGTCTCGTCGTAAAAATTGCACGTCGTTACAATAACCGCGGCTTAGCACTGCTCGATCTTATCGAAGAGGGGAACTTAGGTTTAATTCGTGCCGTAGAAAAGTTCGACCCAGAAAGAGGTTTTCGTTTTTCAACCTATGCGACTTGGTGGATCAGACAGACGATTGAACGCGCTATCATGAATCAAACTCGTACTATTCGTTTGCCGATTCATGTTGTTAAAGAACTCAACGTATACTTGCGTACTGCCCGCGAGTTAGCACAAAAACTGGATCATGAACCTACAGCGGAAGAAATAGCTGAAAAACTGCAAGTTTCTAGCTCTGATGTGAGCCGCATGCTCAAGCTGAATGAAAAAATTACCTCTGTTGATACGCCTTTGGGGGGCGATAACGAGAAAGCATTATTAGATGTATTGGCCGATGATGATAGTGTTGGCCCTGACTATAAAGTGCAAGATGAAGACATCTCTAACTCTGTGGTGAAATGGCTTAACGAGTTGAACACAAAACAAAGAGAAGTATTAGCCCGTCGTTTTGGTTTGTTAGGTTATGAACCTTCCACGCTTGAAGATGTGGGGGCTGAGATTGGTTTAACCCGTGAACGTGTTCGTCAAATCCAAGTGGAAGCATTAAAACGCTTACGTGATTTATTGGGTTCTCAAGGTTTATCTGTTGAAGCTCTATTTAGAAACTAAAATCTGCCTTCTGGTGCCTTTCAGAGAAGCTATCCAGAAAATGTACTTAGTGTGAGATCACGTTATAAAGTAAAACGCCCACTATAGAGTGGGCGTTGTTATTTTTAGGCTTTTATTTAGAACACCTGATGTTTAGCTCAAGCGTTTCAGTTCATAGAGCAAATCAAGCGCCTGTTTTGGCGTTAAGTTATCGGGATTAATGCTACTTAATTTAGTCAAAGCTGGATTTTCAACCGGTTCAGGTAAAGCGAGTAAGCTTTGAATGGGCGTCCTCGTTCCTTCTGGTTGATGATCGCGACTCTCCAATTGCTGCAATTTATGTTTCGCTGCTTTAATCACTTTGTTTGGCACGCCGGCAAGCGCCGCAACTTGTAAGCCGTAGCTTTTACTGGCGGCGCCTTCTTGTACTGCATGCATAAAGGCGATGGTATCATCGTGCTCTATGGCATCAAGGTGCACATTGTAAACACCTGCCATTAAGTCAGGTAATTGAGTTAGCTCAAAATAATGGGTGGCGAATAGGGTCATAGCCCCTACTTGCTGGGCTAAATATTCCGCCGCCGACCAAGCTAGTGATAAACCATCATAGGTGGATGTTCCACGGCCGATTTCATCCATTAACACTAAACTACTGGCAGTGGCATTGTGCAGGATGTTGGCAGTTTCAGTCATTTCTACCATAAAGGTTGAGCGGCCAGAGGCCAGATCGTCTGATGCGCCAATACGGGTAAAGATGCGATCAATCGGGCCAATCAGGGCGCGATCTGCTGGAACAAAACAACCAATATGGGCCATCAGTGTAATCAAGGCGACTTGGCGCATATAGGTTGATTTACCGCCCATGTTGGGTCCGGTGACAATCAACATACGTCTTTGATTGTGCAAGGTCACTGGGTTAGCGATAAACGGTGTTTGGCTAACACGCTCCACCACTGGATGGCGACCTGCGTCTATTTGTACGCCGATATCTTGGCTCAGCTCTGGACAAGTGTAGCCTAAGGTTTCGGCACGCTCGGCAAAGTTACTCAGTACATCAAGCTCAGCCGCTGCTCTAGCAAAAGCCTGTAATTCATGTAATTTCGGCAGAATAAGATCGAATAACTGTTCCCATAACTGCTTTTCGAGTGCCAGCGCTTTACCTTGGCTCGAGAGGACTTTTTCTTCGTATTCCTTAAGTTCGGGCGTGATATAACGCTCCATATTCTTAAGTGTTTGGCGTCGTTGATAATTGAGCGGTACTTGTGAGGATTGCAGGCGGCTTACTTCGATGTAATAGCCGTGTACGCGGTTATAGCCGACTTTAAGTGTATTGATGCCAGTACGTTCTTTTTCTCTGGCTTCAAGTTGTACTAAGTAATCACTCGCTCCTTCGCTCAGACCGCGCCATTCATCTAGTTCGCTGTTGTAGCCTTCACGGATCACTCCGCCATCGCGGATAAGCATGGGAGGATTATCGACTATCGCGCGCTCAAGCAGGGCTTGCTCAGCGGGGAACTCACCTAAGTGTTGACGCAATTGAGTCGTGTGCGGCGCGCTCAGTGTACTTAAACTCTGTTGTAATTCAGGCAATAAGCCCAGTGCTTGACGTAAACGTGCAAAGTCCCTTGGACGGGCAGTGCGCAGGGCTAACCTTGCCATGATACGTTCGATATCGCCAAGTGCCTTTAGCTGCTCATGCAAACCTTCGTGGGCTGCGGTATCGAGCAGTTCAGTCACCGCCTGTTGGCGCGCCTTGATTTGCTTAGGATCTCGCAGAGGCTGATGGATCCAGCGTTGTAACATACGGCTGCCCATAGGCGTTGCCGTGTTATCTAATACTGCGGCTAAGGTATTATCGCGGCCACCGGCAAGGTTTTGAGTTAATTCTAAATTACGGCGAGTTGCCGCATCGAGTACTATGCTATCGGTTTGATTGAAGCGGATAATGGCATTGATATGTGGCAGTGCCGTGCGCTGTGTGTCTTTGACATATTGCATCAAGCAACCCGCAGCTTGCAGTGATAAACGTGCATCTGCGATACCAAAACCATGTAAGTCTTTAGTGCCAAATTGGGCCAGTAGTAACTTGATACTCGTATCGTAATCAAATTCCCATTCAGGGCGACGACGTTTACCTTTAAAACCGTTAAGTAGACCTAGTTCGCCAAAGTCTTCACTGTAGAGAATTTCAACGGGATTAGTGCGTTGCAATTCTGCTTCTAATGACTCTCGGGTGTCGAGCTCAGCAATCACAAAACGTCCGGATGAAACATCTAATGTGGCATAACCAAAACCGACTTTACCTTGATAAACCGCGGCTAACAGATTGTCTTGGCGTTCTTGTAGCAACGCTTCGTCGGTTAAGGTGCCTGGTGTGACAATTCGCACCACTTTACGTTCTACGGGCCCTTTAGATGTCGCGGGATCGCCAATCTGTTCGCAAATCGCAACTGATTGACCAATTTGAACTAATTTTGCAAGATAGCCTTCCACAGCATGGTAAGGAAGTCCCGCCATCGGAATAGGATCGCCACCACTTTTACCGCGCGCAGTGAGTGAAATGCCTAACAGCTCAGAAGCGCGTTTAGCATCGTCATAAAACAACTCGTAGAAGTCACCCATGCGATAAAACAGCAACATATCGTGATGTTCTGCTTTCATCGTCAAGTACTGACGCATCATAGGAGTATGTTTTTCTAAATCATCGGTATCAATTACATTCATTAAATCGTTATCGTCCGTTGTGACTGCCTAAAGGCGATACAGTTTGTGTGGTTAAGGGTGATTAAGCGCTATGGAAGCGGAAGACTGCTGTACAATTTTCAGCTAAAAAGACCACGCAAAATTTGTTGCGCCAATCTTAGCAATAATTTAGCGAAAATTGAGCCCTTAACGATGGATATTGATCAAAGGGAGCTATTATCTGATTTGATATTCGCTAAAACCTTGGTCATATTAAAAATCCTATCAGCTAAAAATAATTCAGTCACAGGTCTTGATACTGTATGATTGTACAGTATACTAGTCAGCAGAATTAAGACAAAAAGCGCTGCTTTTTGAATTACCCGTTTGTAAATTGAATATCACTTTTGACAGCTTAATGCTTGTCTTGATGAGGGAACAGGAATGAAGGTCGATCCAAATAAAGAGAAAGCACTTGCTGCGGTATTGATCCAAATTGAGAAACAATTTGGTAAAGGCTCCATCATGAAGCTGGGCGAAGATCGCTCTATGGATGTTGAGACCATTTCTACCGGTTCTCTGTCTCTGGACGTTGCTTTAGGTGCTGGCGGTTTGCCAATGGGTCGTATAGTTGAGATCTATGGTCCTGAATCATCAGGTAAAACAACACTGACTTTAGAAGTGATTGCCGCAGCGCAACGTGAAGGCAAAACCTGTGCTTTTATCGATGCAGAGCATGCGTTAGACCCTATTTATGCTAAAAAATTGGGCGTAGATATTGATAACCTGCTGTGTTCACAACCGGATACTGGCGAGCAAGCGCTTGAGATTTGTGATGCTTTAACTCGTTCAGGCGCTGTTGACGTTATCGTAGTCGACTCCGTGGCGGCATTAACGCCTAAAGCTGAAATCGAAGGCGAAATTGGTGATTCTCACATGGGCCTAGCGGCGCGTATGATGAGCCAAGCCATGCGTAAACTTGCGGGTAACTTAAAGCAATCTAACACCTTACTTATCTTCATCAACCAAATTCGGATGAAAATTGGTGTGATGTTCGGTAACCCAGAAACTACAACCGGTGGTAACGCGCTGAAGTTTTATGCTTCTGTTCGTCTAGACATTCGTCGCACTGGTGCCATTAAAGACGGCGATGAAGTGGTCGGTAACGAAACTCGCGTTAAAGTGGTGAAAAACAAGGTTGCAGCGCCGTTTAAGCAAGCTGAGTTCCAAATCCTTTATGGGCAAGGTATTAACCGTACTGGTGAGTTAGTAGACTTAGGCGTAGCTCATAAGTTGATTGAAAAAGCGGGTGCTTGGTACAGCTATAAAGGTGATAAAATCGGCCAAGGTCGTGCTAATGCTGGCAAATATCTGACTGAAAACCCAGCTATTGCGGCTGAAATTGACAAGACGCTACGTGAGTTGCTTTTGAGTAATCCGAGTGCCTTGGCTGCCAAAGCTGATGATAGTACTGAGGACAATATTGATTTAGAGACAGGCGAAGTATTCTGAGTCAGTCAGCCCATCAAATTGCGGTCGCGCTGTTAGCGCGCCGCGATTATTCCCGTTTACAAATCCGCGATAAATTGCTCGAAAAAGGTTTCGAACTTAACGATATCGAACCTGTACTCGATGCTTGCGAATCCTCCGGTTTTATTAATGATGCTCGTTATGCCGAACTGTTGGTGCGAAGCCACATCAGTCGAGGCCACGGTGCAATACGCATCCGCCAAGCAATCGCACAGAAAGGCTTATCTAAAGACTGTATTGAAGCCGCTTTGGTTAATTGTGATTGTGACTGGTTTGAGCTAGCAAAAGATAAAGCCACCAAAAAATACGGCATTCCCCGTGTGACAGAAGTGAAGGGCTCTAAAGCTCGGGATCTCATCGCAAAGGAAAAGGCCAAACGAGTGCGCTTTTTAATGGGCCAAGGCTTTAGCTACGATCAAATCACTTACGCACTAGATTCAGATCCCAATGATCTCGATGAAGATTATTAAATTTGGAGCTAAGACTGTAAAAGCTCATCTAAATATTATCAATGGGTCTTGTCCATTTCGTACTTCACATTAGACTCACTTGCTTAAATATTGTCCGTGCCGCGATAAACTTACGCCGTCTTTATTTGTGCTTTATCCTGTCGTTTTGCTTCTAGTGACTCTGGTGTGGGCGATTCACGCTAAAATATTAAATTCCTGATGTGTATATCACCAATCAAGACTGGTCGTCCTTCCTTAGTCTGCTTATAATGCTGGGCAAATAGAAATACGGCTAGCCTAAGGCGTAGCTGGTAATGCTTACCCAATTCAGGATGATTTCATGTATCAAACTACAGCAGAGCTCAGAAGCGCTTTCCTCGAATTTTTCCGCAGCAATGGTCATCAAGTTGTGGACAGTAGTTCATTAGTGCCAGGCAACGATCCCACACTTTTATTTACCAATGCAGGCATGAACCAGTTCAAGGACGTGTTTCTTGGCATGGACAAACGCAATTATACGCGTGCGACCACTGCTCAACGTTGTGTACGCGCTGGTGGTAAACATAACGATTTGGATAACGTTGGCTACACAGCACGTCATCACACCTTTTTCGAAATGCTAGGTAACTTCAGTTTTGGAGATTATTTCAAAGAAGAAGCGATTCGTTTGGGTTGGACTTTTTTAACTGAAACGTTAAAGCTGCCTAAGGAACGTCTGTGCGTCACTATTTATCAGACAGATGATGAAGCCTTTGAAATCTGGAATAAAAAAATTGGTGTCGCTGCCGAGAACATCATACGTATCGGTGACAATAAAGGTGCCGCCTTTGCGTCAGATAACTTCTGGCAAATGGGTGATACCGGTCCTTGTGGTCCATGTACTGAGATTTTTTATGACCATGGTGATCATATTTGGGGCGGACGTCCAGGCAGTCCTGAAGAAGATGGCGACCGTTTCATCGAAATCTGGAACATCGTTTTCATGCAGTACAACCGTCAAGCATCGGGTGAAATGTTACCTTTGCCTAAGCCCTCGGTTGATACAGGCATGGGGATTGAGCGTATTGCTGCGATTATGCAGGGCGTACATTCTAACTACGAAATCGATATTTTCCGTACTTTGATTGCTAAAGCCGCAGAGGTCATTGGTGTTAGTGACTTATCTGAAAAGTCGCTGCGAGTCATTGCCGATCATATCCGTTCATGTGCATTTTTAATTGCCGATGGCGTTATGCCGTCGAACGAAGGCCGTGGTTATGTGCTGCGCCGTATTATTCGCCGCGCAGTTCGCCATGGTAACAAGTTAGGTGCGACCGAAGCTTTCTTCTACAAGCTGGTTCCGTCTTTGATTGCGGTGATGGGCGATGCAGCAAAAGGGTTAGCTGAGACTCAAGCGATTGTTGAAAAGGCACTGAAAGCGGAAGAAGAGCAATTTGCCCGTACGCTTGAACGTGGTTTAGGTATTTTAGATACTGCCTTAAACGAGTTGAAAGGTGACACCTTAGACGGCGAAACCGTATTTAAGCTGTATGACACCTATGGCTTCCCAATGGATTTGACCGCTGACGTATGTCGCGAGCGCAACATCATTGTCGATGAGGCAGGTTTCGAAGTCGCCATGGCTGAACAACGTAGCCGCGCACAAGCTGCCGGTAACTTTGGTGCAGATTATAACGCTGCGCTGAAAATTGATGCTGAAACTGCATTCAGTGGTTACACCGAATTAGCGGGTCAAGCTAAGGTCACCGCGATTTATCAAAACGGTGAGTCAGTGACGGCGATCAAAGCGGGTGATGAAGCCGTTGTCGTGCTCGATGTAACACCTTTCTACGCGGAATCTGGCGGTCAAGTAGGCGATAAAGGCCAATTAGTTGCGAACGGTATTGAGTTTACGGTAAACGATACGCAAAAGTATGGTCAAGCAACGGGCCATCAAGGTGTTTTGGCTACTGGTAGTTTGAGTGTTGGCCAAGTTGTTGAAGCGAAAGTGGACAAAAAACTGCGTCATCGTACTCAGTTAAACCATTCTGTTACGCATTTACTGCATGCCGCACTGCGTCAAGTGCTCGGTACTCATGTTTCGCAAAAAGGTTCTTTGGTTGATCCTGAGCGTTTACGTTTTGACTTCTCCCATTTCGAAGGCGTAAAAGCTGCTGAATTAAAAGAAGTTGAAGAATTAGTTAACACTCAAATTCGTCGTAACCATGAGCTGAAAACCGCTGAAATGTGCATAGATGAAGCTAAAGAGAAAGGCGCTATGGCACTCTTTGGTGAGAAATATGATTCACAAGTCCGTGTTGTAACTATGGGCGATTTCTCTATCGAATTGTGTGGCGGTACACATGTCGGTCGCACTGGCGATATCGGCTTGTTCAAAATCACCTCTGAAGCGGGTATTGCTGCGGGTGTACGTCGCATCGAAGCCGTGACTGGCGCTGCTGCTATGGCTTATGTGGCGCAGCAACAAGCTGAACTGGAAGAAGCCGCTGCCTTATTGAAAGGCGATGCCAACTCAGTGGTGGCTAAGTTAAAAGCGCAGCTCGATAAGATGAAGCAACTCGAAAAAGAAATGGCGCAGCTGAAAGATAAGCTAGCGGCCGCAGCGAGTGCAGACTTAGTGGGCGATGCCGTTGTAGTTAATGGCGTTAACGTACTGATCAAAAAATTAGACGGCGTTGAGGCAAGTTCATTACGTGGCTTGCAAGATGAATTAAAACAGAAATTGAAATCGGCCATTATCGTTCTTGGTACCGCGCAGGAAGGGAAAGTTAACCTGATCGCGGGTGTGAGTAACGATCTGATCGGTAAAGTCAAAGCGGGTGAGCTAGTCGCTATGGTCGCTGCACAAGTGGGCGGTAAAGGCGGTGGTCGTCCTGATATGGCTCAAGCGGGCGGTAGCCAGCCAGAAAATCTGGATGCGGCATTGGCTCAAGTATTACCTTGGATTACTGAGCGTCTAGCTTAAGAGGTTGCTGTGCCCCAAAAACGAAAGCTTAGTGGTAGCAAGCTTTTTGTGAAAAAGTTCGGCGGCACTTCGGTGGGTTCTATTGAACGTATCGAAGCGGTCGCTGAGCAGATTACAAAGTCAGCTCACAATGGTGAGCAACAAGTCTTAGTTTTATCCGCGATGGCGGGTGAGACTAATCGCCTGTTTGCACTTGCAGCACAAATTAATCCGCGCGCCTCGGCGCGCGAGTTAGACATGCTAGTCTCGACGGGTGAGCAAGTGAGTATTGCTTTGATGTCGATGGCGCTACAACGTCGCGGCATAAAAGCAAAATCCCTTACGGGCGATCAAGTGCAAATTCATACAAATAGTCAATTTGGCCGCGCCAGCATTGAGCGAGTTGATACTGAATATTTGCAGTCTTTGCTTGCCGATGGTGTTGTGCCGATCGTTGCAGGGTTTCAGGGCATAGATCCTCAAGGCGAAGTGACCACCTTAGGACGCGGTGGTTCAGATACCACTGCAGTAGCCTTAGCGGCAGCGTTAGAAGCCGATGAATGCCAGATTTTTACCGATGTGGCTGGGGTATTTACCACAGATCCTAATATTGATAGCAGTGCACGTCGCCTCGATGTGATTGGGTTTGATGTGATGCTCGAAATGGCAAAGCTCGGCGCTAAAGTATTGCATCCCGATTCTGTTGAATACGCCGAGCGTTTTCGCGTACCGCTGCGAGTATTGTCGAGCTTTGAAGCTGGGCAGGGGACGTTAATCCAATTTGGCGACGAGTCGGAATTAACGATTGCCTCATTAGTGCAAGGTATCGCGATTAATAAGGCGCTGGCAACGCTAACGATTGAAGGGCTGTTTACCACCAGTGAACGTTATCAAGCGCTGTTAGGCTGCTTAACGCGATTGGAAATCGATGTGGAATTTATTTCTCCATTGAGGATCCATGAGGATGATCCTTCGGGTCGAGTCAGTTTTATGCTCGCTGAAGCTAAGGTTGATACTCTGCTTAATGAGCTCGAAGGCTTAAGCGAAAGCCTTGCTCTCGGACCATTGATTATCGAACGGCAACGTGCAAAAGTATCTTTAGTTGGCAAAGGTTTACAGGCAAAAATGGGATTATTGACTAAGATGTTAGAAGTCTTGGGTAATGAAACTATTCATGCTAAGTTACTCACGACGTCAGAGAGTAAATTATCAACCGTTATCGATGAAAGGGACTTACACAAGGCGGTTCGGGCGTTACATCACGCTTTCGAGCTAAATAAGGTGTAATTAAATAACCGTTTGAGTATTGAATACTATTAATTTGTACTAAGCTGACCTTATAATAAGCCCATCTACCGGATGAGTGCCGTGTGTAAGCTGAATTAAGAAATAAAGGAGCTATCGAATGCTGATTTTGACTCGTCGTGTTGGCGAAACACTGATGATTGGTGATGAAGTCACAGTTACAGTGCTAGGGGTAAAAGGCAATCAAGTGCGTATTGGTGTGAATGCACCAAAAGAGGTTTCTGTTCATCGCGAAGAAATCTACCAACGCATTCAATCTGAAAAATCAGGTACACCATCGGAAGGTGGTAACTTTTAGTACCTTGTTTTGGCAAGCGTACTACGGCAGCAGAAGAGTCAGTTTTTTAACTGGCTTTTTTATTTTTCAGACCGAAAGATTGGCGTAAATCAATACATTGGCTTGATATAACAGCAATGTGATTAAAAACAGTTCAAATGGAATCTGTTTCGGAAAAAGGGTTTGACTTATTTTCGTCAAACAGTAATATGTGCGCCAAGAAAACGGAGAGGTGGCCGAGTGGCCGAAGGCGCTCCCCTGCTAAGGGAGTATGGGCTTTAACTCCCATCGAGGGTTCGAATCCCTCCTTCTCCGCCATTTCTTACTGATAGAAAACAGTGCGCGTGTAGCTCAGCTGGATAGAGTACCTGGCTACGAACCAGGCGGTCGGAGGTTCGACTCCTTCCACGCGCACCATTTTTTATTAGTGTTTGATGTAAAAGTAAATTTAGATACAAGTCGCGCGTGTAGCTCAGCTGGATAGAGTACCTGGCTACGAACCAGGCGGTCGGAGGTTCGACTCCTTCCACGCGCACCATCTCTGCATTAGTTAATCTTTAACTCATCAGTTTTGAATTTCATAAGAAATTTTGTAGATAATTGCTTATAGCAAAGAGTTAAAATGCGCGTGTAGCTCAGCTGGATAGAGTACCTGGCTACGAACTAGGCGGTCGGAGGTTCGACTCCTTCCACGCGCACCAATTTAAATTAATATGATTTAAATCGTATTAATGTTTTACCGTTTAACATGCGCGTGTAGCTCAGCTGGATAGAGTACCTGGCTACGAACCAGGCGGTCGGAGGTTCGACTCCTTCCACGCGCACCAATTTAAATTAATATGATTTAGGTCGTATTAGTGTTTTACCGTTTAACATGCGCGTGTAGCTCAGCTGGATAGAGTACCTGGCTACGAACCAGGCGGTCGGAGGTTCGACTCCTTCCACGCGCACCAATATAGTTAACGAGATACGTCTTGTTGATTTAAAGCGTTAAACGCGGAGAGGTGGCCGAGTGGCCGAAGGCGCTCCCCTGCTAAGGGAGTATGGGCTTTAACTCCCATCGAGGGTTCGAATCCCTCCTTCTCCGCCATTCTATTCTCTTAGTCGAGGGGAATAGAATAAATTTGCGAGATAAAAGTGCTTATCCTAGACTCAATCATGATTGGATCTATTAGAAATACAAAAACGAGTTTGCGCGTGTAGCTCAGCTGGATAGAGTACCTGGCTACGAACCAGGCGGTCGGAGGTTCGACTCCTTCCACGCGCACTATATAGATAAGCCCTGCAAGCAATTGCAGGGCTTTTTTATTTTTTAATCTGTAATGGTTTAACTCATTATATTTTTACCCGCTTAGGTTTAACCTTAACTTTGCATCATCATCTTTTGCCTTACCTTAGATATCTTCGGTGTCGCTATCTTTAGCCATTTCGCTTTAAACACTTCTCTTTCTTAGGTTCAACTCACTGAAGAATCTGCTTTTGCCTGTGTTGAGAGTCTATGACGACATTGGATATCTATGTCAGCACTCCATGTCAGCTCTCTCAGTGCTGTCTCTGGAGGTATTAGTTGTTCTTTAGTCTACATGTGTGGTGTTTACGTATGTCGGCAGTGATGGGCTACGTGTGAGCTCATGAGCGATAGACCACGGGGAATGATGAGGATGAATGGTGTGGTGGTTTCAATACAGTGTAGTAGGTTAAATGACAGTGTTTAGAGTTGACTCGGGTTAAAGGCGGCATCTGGCTCAAGAACGTAGATTAAGGCTCATAATTGCTCATAGATTGCAGCGATATAGATACAAGGAGGGCAGCCAAGTGGCTGCCCTTCATTCAGTTAGAACCAATCATAACAAGTGAATCAGAGTAAATGAGAAGCTTAAGCTTCTAACTTAGCGAACTCAGATTTTTGTTCATTGAGTTTGTCCATATCTCGCTTGAGATCGGCCATCTTGGCGCGCTCTTTGTCGATAACGTCGGCAGGGGCTTTTGCCACGAAGCCTTGGTTCGACAATTTTCCTTCGATGCGAGCTATCTCTTGGCCGAGCTTTTCAAGCTGTTTGTCGATACGGGCCATTTCGGCGGCGACATCGATTAAGCCTGCCATAGGGATCAGCAGCTCCATTTCGCCAATCAAACCTGTGGTCGACATAGGCGCAGTTTCGCCATCGGCTAAAATGGTCATGCTTTCTAAGCGGGCAAGCGTAGTGAAGAAGGTTTGGTTCGCTTCTACACGGGCTTTATCCTGCGCGCTAACACCACGAAGTAGGGCATTTAGCGGTTTAGATGGGGCAATGTTCAGTTCGGCGCGAATGTTACGCACCGCGACGATCACTTGCTTAACCCATTCTAAATCGGCCATTGCTGCGCTATCGACTTTAGCGGCATCAAATGTTGGGAATGGCGCAAGCATAATGGTATCACCTGCGACACCGGCTAACGGTTTAACGCGCTGCCAAATGGTTTCAGTGATATACGGCATCATAGGGTGCATCAGGCGTTGCATCGCTTCAAGCACTGTCACTAAGGTGTGACGGGTGCCGCGCATTTGCGTTTCGCTGCCGTTTTGCAATACCGGTTTGGTTAACTCTAAGTACCAGTCACAGAACTGGTTCCAAGTGAACTCATACAGGGTATTGGCCGCTAAGTCGAAACGATAGTTCGTCATGTGATCGTCAAAGGTCTTAACGGTTTGATTGAACAAGCCAATAATCCAGCGATCGGCTAACGACAGCTCCATCTCGCCACCTTTGTACTCTGGTGAGCCAGGGCCGCAATCTTGATCTTCTGTGTTCATCAGCACGTAGCGTGAGGCGTTCCATAACTTGTTACAGAAGCTACGGTAACCGTCTAAGCGCTTCATATCCCAGTTGATGTCACGACCCGTTGATGCCATTGCCGCAAGCGTAAAGCGCAGTGCATCAGTGCCGTGGGCTTCTATACCGTCAGCAAACTCTTTGCGAGTGCTCTTTTCAATTTTGGCGGCCAGTTGTGGCTGCATCATATTACCGGTACGTTTTTCAACGAGATCTTCAAGGCCGATACCGTCGATCATGTCTAATGGATCGAGTACGTTGCCCTTAGATTTTGACATCTTGTTACCCGCTTCATCGCGGATAAGACCGGTTACGTAGACGGTTTTGAACGGGACTTGTGGTTTACCGTCTTCATCTTTGATGAAGTGCATGGTCATCATGATCATACGGGCAACCCAGAAGAAGATGATGTCAAAACCTGTCACCAACACGTCGGTTGGGTGGAAGGTTTTTAAATCTTCTAAATTGTCAGGCCAACCTAAGGTCGAGAAAGTCCACAGGGCTGAGCTGAACCAAGTGTCCAGTACGTCTTCGTCTTGGCGTAATGTCATTGAGTCGGCAATATTGTGCTTAGCACGTACCTCGGCTTCGTTGCGGCCGACATAGACTTTGCCGTTTTCGTCGTACCAAGCTGGGATGCGGTGACCCCACCACAATTGACGCGAAATACACCAGTCTTGAATGTCGCGCATCCACGAGAAGTACATGTTCTCGTATTGCTGCGGCACAAATTTAATGCTGCCATTTTCAACGGCTTCGATAGCGGTTTTCGCCATTGGCGCAACAGCTACATACCATTGGTCGGTCAGCATTGGCTCGATAACCACACCGGAGCGATCGCCGTAAGGCACTTTCAAGGTGTGCGGCGCGATTTTTTCGAGCAGCCCTAAAGTGTCAAATTCAGCGACGATAGCATCGCGCGCTTTAAAACGGTCAAGTCCGGCAAAGCGTTCAGGCAGGCTGCCATCGAGCGTTTTGTTAAAGGTACCGTCAGAGTTCACCACTTCGGCGCTCACGCGAATGGCGGCATCTAAGGTCAGCACGTTGAACATGGGTAGGTTGTGACGTTTACCGACTTCATAGTCGTTAAAGTCATGGGCCGGGGTGATCTTCACGCAACCTGTACCAAAGGCCATGTCGACGTAATCGTCGGCCACGATAGGAATGCGGCGGTTAACAATCGGCAACAGAATAAACTTACCGACCAGCGCTTGATAGCGTTCATCATCGGGATGCACTGCAACCGCACTGTCGCCGAGCATGGTTTCTGGGCGCGTGGTAGCGACTTCTAAATAGTCTTTACCATCGGCGGTCAGTTCACCGTCGGCCAGTGGATAACGCAGATGCCACATGTGGCCCTGTTTTTCTTTGCTTTCCACTTCTAAATCAGAGATAGCTGTGTGCAGCTTTGGATCCCAGTTGACCAAACGCTTACCGCGATAAATCAACTCGTCTTCGTACAGACGTACAAATACTTCTTGCACGGCCTTGGACAAGCCTTCGTCCATAGTGAAACGCTCGCGGTCCCAATCAACAGAAGCGCCCATACGACGTAGCTGCTTAGTGATAGTGCCGCCCGATTGCGCTTTCCATTCCCACACTTTATCCATAAAGGCATCGCGACCTAGGTCATGACGATTTTTGCCTTCTTCGGCTTCAAGCTTACGCTCAACCAACATTTGGGTGGCGATACCCGCATGGTCAGTACCGACTTGCCATAGGGTATTTTTGCCTTTCATCCGTTGGTAACGGGTCAAAGTATCCATAATGGTGTCTTGGAAGGCGTGGCCCATGTGCAAGCTGCCCGTCACGTTTGGTGGCGGGATCATGATGCAATAATTGCCTTGGGATTCATCGCCGTGTGGTTTGAAGTAACCTTGCTCTTCCCAATTTTGGTAAAGCGTTTGCTCGATGGACTGCGGATCGTATGTTTTTTCCATGGGAACGTGTCTGTCTCAAACTAATTAAGTGGATGTGTTGCTAAGTCTTGGGTCTGTAAATTGACCCCTAAGCCGCGATACTGTCGATAACGTTCGCGAGCGACCGCTTTATGCTGATCGTCATTGGCAACAAAATCGATAATGTGGCCAAAGTTTACCGCAAATGGGGGCGCTTGGTCTGCAAGATTAATCAGAACTTGGCGACTTTTGTTGGCGCCGAGGCGATCAAAACCAATTTCAACCGGTGATCCCGTCATCGGGCCCTCACCTTTGAGGTTATGGGGCACAAAAGCACTGGGCTCAAACTGCCATAAAAGTTCATCAATTGCATGGGCTTGCTGTTTATCTTGGCAATGGATATAGACCCATTGTTGCTTCACAAAAGCCTGTTGCGCCAGTTGGCATGCCAGAATATGCATCTCGGAAAGCGCAGGGTTCGCATTCGCAGTTTCAACAGGTGAATCAGCCTTGGCCTTGGCAGGCGATGCCACTGGCGGCATAAGATAAAACAGCACTTGAGTCATGATTTCAATGCCTTGCTTCACTTGTTTTAGTGGCGAACGAAAGCAGCAGTTTACACTAAAAGTCAGTATGGGTTAATGCTTAGGGCAAACCTTACTGTGAGGTTTTATCTATCATTGTCTGGCGGGGCTTAATGGGATACTTTCAAACCGTTGGAGATGCAGAGGGTAGAGCTATAACTCTTTGAAAAATGATTCTAAAACCATTAGTTGTTCAGTTTTTTTATTTTCTTAATTTATTCAGGAAATCGATTTTCTGATTAAATTAAGGAAATAAAAAAGGCGAAGATTTTTATCTTCGCCTTTCATTTATCGAGCCTTTAACAAACTAAGGCCCGATAGTTGGTTATTCGCCGAGTTCAACGCCAGCACGATTGATCAGGAACTGAGTCAATAGTGGCACTGGACGGCCCGTAGAACCTTTGTTAGCACCGCTATTCCAAGCTGTGCCTGCAACGTCTAAGTGAGCCCAGTTGTACTTTTTAGCAAAGCGAGAAAGGAAACATGCTGCTGTGATAGCACCTGCTGGACGGCCACCTAAGTTGGTCATGTCAGCAAACGGGCTGTCGAGCATATCTTGATACTCATCCCACAATGGCATGCGCCATGCGCGGTCACCACTTTGCTCACCGGCACTTAATAGCTCGTGTGCTAGAGGGTTATGCGATGAGAACAGACCCGATGCGTGTTTACCAAGGGCAATCACACACGCACCAGTCAGGGTTGCAGTATCGATAACCAATTCAGGATCGAAACGCTCAACATAGGTTAATACGTCACATAGGACTAAACGGCCTTCTGCATCGGTATTTAACACTTCAACGGTTTGACCTGACATAGTGGTCAGAATGTCACCTGGACGGTAAGCATTACCCGATGGCATGTTTTCACAGCCAGCCAGAATACCCACAACGTTGATAGGTAACTTCATATCACAGATGGCTTTCATGGTGCCGATAACACCCGCTGCGCCGCCCATGTCGTACTTCATTTCGTCCATGGCTTCGCCAGGCTTCAATGAAATACCACCCGAGTCGAAGGTTAACCCTTTACCAACTAGAACGATTGGTTTTTCTGTGCTATCGACAGCGCCCTTGTATTCCATCACAGTCATGATGGATTCATTGGTACTGGCGCGACCGACTGCAAGGTATGAGTTCATGCCCAGTTTGGCCATTTGCTCTTCACCAATAGTGGTGACATGCAGTGTGTCGTGTATTTCAGCCATTTGGCGAGCTTGTGAAGCTAAATAGGCTGGATTACAGATGTTCGGTGGCATGTTGGCTACATCGCGACATAAATGCATGCCAGCAGATACTGCCATACCATGCTCGATGGCGCGCTCACCTAAAGTTAATTCACGGCGAGTCGGGACATTGAACACTAATTTACGCAGTGGACGGCGAGTTTCACCTTTGCGGGTCTTCAGGGCATCAAAGCTATAAAGACTGCTATTAGTGGTTTCAACCGCTTGACGTACTTTCCAATACGTATCGCGTCCTTTCACGTGCAGTTCAGTTAAGAAGCAAACTGCTTCCATTGAACCTGTTTCGTTAAGGGTGTTGATTGTCTTAGTGATGATTTGTTTGTATTGGCGTTCGTCTAATTCTCGTTCTTTGCCACAACCCACTAATAATACACGTTCACTCAATACGTTAGGAACATGGTGCAGCAATAACATCTGGCCTGGTTTACCTTCCAGATCGCCGCGACGCAGTAGGTTACTGATATAACCTTCGCTAATTTTATCTAATTGCTCCGCGATACCCGACAGACGACGGGGTTCATAAACACCGACCACGATACAGGCTGAGCGTTGTTTTTCGGGGCTACCGCTCTTTACGCTAAACTCCATGAGCACTCCTAGATTCTTAAAGACAAATTTTTATATTTATTGGATAATGTCTGCTTGTCCCGAAAAGGGCCTAAGTTATTACTCCAAAGGTGATTTATTCTCGGCGCTTGAGCCACGCATTTCGTGACGTTAAGTTTACCTAGAACCCCTGAAGCTGGTCAGAAAACTATCAAAAGTAAACAGTTTACATGAAAGTTAGTCTGTTACCAGCAAAAAGATAAGTTTAGAGACCGGATCCTGCCTGTGATTGTATTTAAATACCTTATTCGAGAAGTTTTAAAGGCACAAATTGCGGTACTTTTAGTGCTGTTAACTATTTTTATTAGCCAGCATTTCGTGCGTATACTGGCCGATGCCTCCGACGGCGATTTTCCCGCCTCTTTAATCATGACTCTGATTGGGCTTAACTTGCCTTATCTGGTGATCTTAGTGCTGCCGTTAAGTTTGTTCTTGGGTATTTTACTGGCCCACGGCCGTATGTATTCCGAAAATGAAATGGTCATTCTCCACGGTGTTGGGGTCAGTGAGTGGTATGTCACCCGCGTGACGCTGATCCTCGCCGTGATCAATATGCTGTTTACTGGCTATTTATCCCTTTATGTTGCCCCTTGGGCAGAAGAACAGCAAAACCAAGTGCTCGAAAAAGCCCAGTCTGAAGCGGGTCTTGCCGCCTTAATCCAAGGGCGTTTTCAGGCGAGTCCCAATGGTCGCGCGGTATTATTTGTTGAGCGTATTGGTAAAGATAACGAGTTAGATAAAGTGTTTGTAGCCCAGTTGCCAGATCCTGATGATGAAACTGGCGTGACCAATGTCGTGGTGGCTAAAGGTGGACGAGTACAGGAAGATAGTTCAGGTGCTCAACAATTGAACTTGAATGACGGCGTGCGTTATCAAGGCAGCCCGAAGGCGAAGGACTACCAAATGATCGAATTTGGTGGTTATAAAATGCAAATTAAAGAGCAGCAAGTTGATGAGCGTCGCCGTAAATTATCTGCACTGCCCGTTGATGAACTCGTGAAAATTGAAGGTGCTGAAGCCGCGGCTGAATTCCACTGGCGTCTTGCTATCCCGCTCGCGATTCCAATTATGACACTGATTGCTGTACCGTTAGCGCGGGTGAATGTGCGCCAAGGTAAGTTTGCTAAGATGTTCCCGGCAGTTCTTTTGTACCTTGGCTATTTTGGACTGATGGTCGCGGGACGTAAGGCATTGCAAGATGGGATTATTCCACTGTATTTAGGTATGTGGTGGATCCATGTTTCTGCGCTCTTGATGGGGTTATTCTTGCTTGGCAAAGATAGGCCTATTTTCAGTCGTATATCGTCCTTGTTTGCCAATAAGAAGGTGGCAGCATGAAGATATTAGACCTTTATATCGCCAGAATATTGTTAAGCACTTCAGCGCTTTGTTTGCTGGTGTTGACTGGTTTGTCGGGCATCATCAAATGGGTTGATCAGCTGCGTTTAGTTGGCCGTGGCACCTACAGCATGATGGATGCTGGCATCTATGTTTTATTTTTAGTGCCACGGGATATTGAAATGTTTTTCCCTATGGCCGTCTTGCTAGGCGCTTTGATTGGTATGGGAATGTTGGCATCGAATTCCGAACTTGTTGTGATGCAAGCTTCTGGCATGTCACGTTTGCAGATCACTATGTCGGCGATGAAAACTGCTGTGCCTTTGATGTTATTGGTGATGGTTTTAGGGGAGTGGGGCGCACCGATTGCTGAGCAAAAAGCCAATGAGTTGCAAGCTGTTAAACTCTCTGGTGGGAGTTTAATTAAGTCCCATCGTGGAATTTGGGCAAAGGATGGTGATTTGTTCGTTAATATTGGTGAAGTTGAAAACATCAATAAACTCAGCAATATCACGCTTTATAAATTCAATAGCGAACTTAAGCTCACCAACGTAGTTCACGCAGACCGAGCGGTCTTTTCCCAAGATCGCTGGCGTTTATTTGACGTTAAACGTACTGATTTAAGCTATGAAAAAGTCGTGCTTGAGTATCTTGAAGAAGACCAATGGCAATCGAGTTTAACGCCAGATAAGCTCAGCGTAGTGTCGATTAAACCCGAGGCGTTATCTATACGGGGTCTGGTCGGTTATCTTGATTACCTTAAAACTAACAGTCAAGATCCCAGCCGTTATGAGCTTGCTTTATGGCGCAAGGTGATGCAGCCCGTGACGGTCGCAGTGATGATGTTAGTGGCACTGTCGTTTGTATTTGGTCCGCTGCGGACTGTGACTATGGGCGCGCGCGTATTACTTGGGGTCGTAGCAGGTTTTAGCTTTTATATCAGTAATGAGATTTTTGGCCCCATGAGTATAGTGTATGAGCTACCTGCTTATGTGGGGGCTGTTGCGCCAAGCTTGTTGTTTACTGGCGTTGCCTTCTACTTTATCCGGCGATGATACGCAGCTTATTACTCCTTACTCCGGATTTCGTCAATTAAGAATAGTCCATAAAAATAGCCCATAAAAAACGACGCTTTTGCGTCGTTTTTTGTATTTCGGATTTACTTAAGAATAAACTTATGCCCCATGCCAGTTACGCATTTGGTTGGCTTCTTTAGACAGCACGACCACTTCTGAGCGAGTCATCATATCCTGCAGTGCGCGCTTATCATCATTGATTAAAATCCATAAATTGCCAATGCCGAGCAGTGACCAAATGATGCGAGCGTAGGCAGTGATCAGGCTTAAGTTTTGGCCATTAGGATGTTGAATTTTAAGCCGCCAAGCGCGCATCCCTAAGGTTTGACCGCCCTTACTCCAGAATAATGCGTAGAAAGTGCCGACACACAAGGCAAGCCAAAGTTGATAAATTCCCTGATAAGCTGGCGTGCCATTGAGTGCATCTGAGACATGCTCAAAGCCATTCATGCCAGCCAGTCCTGAAGCGGTGAGGCCGTAGAAAATCCCAAAGCCCATTGCGCCAGCAACCATATAGACGGCCACGGCTAACATCGAATCGTAAACTGCAGCGCCTAGGCGGCGGAAGAATCCTGCGCGGGGGAAGTTAGCATGTTCGGTATTGAGCATTACAGTGTCCTGTTATTGAAGTGCTTAAAGCTAATACAAAAAACAATTAATACATTAGCCTAGGCTTCAGGTTCTTCATCTCTGACAAAGTGGATATTGCTAAAACCAAAGCGGGCAAACTCTACTTTCCTGAATTCTTTTTCAGCCTTGGCACCTTTACGAGATGTCATGGCGACTTGTTGTTCCATAGCCAAAAATTTGGTCAGATCTATGCCCTCGGCTTCGGCCACAGCTTCATATAAATCATGGTGTTTGTCGTAGCTAAAGGCGATAGTTTTAGTCTTACCTTTGAAGGTATAAGTGACTTGACGGGCCATGGGGGAGCTCTCCTGAAATAAGTCTGAAATTAATTAAATTCACTTCTAAAAATAAAATAAACAGCACCTAAGATGCACAGTCCTGCCCACAGATAATCGAGCTTCAATGGTTCTTTCATATAGAAATAGGCAAAGGGGACAAACAAACTTAAGGTGATGACTTCTTGTAAAATTTTTAACTGGCCGACATTCATTACTGTGTAGCCGATACGGTTAGCTGGCACTTGCAGCAAGTATTCAAATAGGGCGATACCCCAGCTCACTAAGGCCGCAATAATCCAAGGTTTTGAGCCTAGCGTTTTCAAATGCCCGTACCAAGCAAAGGTCATAAAAATATTACTTAAGCAAAGTAAACCGATAGTGGTTAGGGTTGGATTCATTTTTCATCTCTATGATTAAATTTATAAATCATATACATAGCATCGTCAGTATAGCTGCCAAGGCATTTATCGATTGCTTTAGGTTTAAAACCCATTTTAAGCCAATAGCTGTCGGCACCTTGTACGGCTACGAGGGATAAGGAATTGAGATTATAGCGATCAGCCAGTAGTGTTAGGCGGGTCAGCGCCTTCGCTCCAGCGCCTAAACCTTGGGCTTTGGCCGAAATCGCAATATCGTGTAGGTATAAGGTATCAGCCTTGGGTAAATGGGTGATGGGCTGATATAGCGCTGGCGGCATATTGGCGGTCCATGGGTGGGCCAAGCAATAACCGACAACCGATTTATCCACTTCGAACACAAAACAGGACTGAGGTGATACCTGCCATTTACTTTGCAGTACGTGCAGTGGCTCAGGATCCAGTTGTGAGTAACACTCGTCTTGGATCGCTAAAATGGCATCCCAATCCTCTGGGGTGATTGCACGCAGTAACATGGCCGACATTTATCCTGTTTCAAGAGTTCTGTTGAAGGAACTCCGTGGAAAGAGTCCTGATTCAAATAAGCTCGGCATTATAACCTCAAGCAGCGTTAAAATGCAGGCTCCAGCGGCAATATAAAGCGCTTTAAAACCCGTATAAACTGAGCTTTCAGCGCTTTTAAGCATTAGCAGCGGTTAAATGCCCAGATATCGTTGGCGCAGGTGACGCTCAAGATATTGACCATTTAGGGTTTCGCCCGTTGCTTGGCGTATCAGTTCATCGGTTGTGAGCAAAGATCCCTTAGACCAAATGTGTTCACTCAACCATTGGAATACAGAGTTCAACTTGCCTGCATCGATCAGGGTTTCAATTGGTCCTAAGGCTTTTTCCATCGCAAAACGGCATTGGGCGGCATACATGGCGCCTAAGGTATAGCTGGGAAAATACCCTAGTTCACCAACGGCCCAATGGATATCCTGCATGCAACCGTCTCGGTAGTTGCCATCGGTATTAATCCCCAGTAGTTGTTGCATCTGCGTCGACCAAAAATCAGGTAAATCATCTACGGTTAAGCTGCTGTCGATAAAGGCTTTTTCTGCCTCAAAGCGCAGTAAAATGTGGCAAGGATAGGTGACTTCATCGGCATCTACACGGATAAGTCCGGGCGCTACGCGGGTGTAATGCTGTGCTAATTCTTGGGCGCTAAAATGACAATGAAGATGTTGCGCAATTTTAGGCTGCAATTGGCGTAAAAATGCCGGATTTGCCCCGAGTTGCATTTCGCAGAATAGACTCTGGCTCTCGTGGATACCCATAGAACGCGCCAGTCCCGCAGGTTGTCCACGCCACGCTTTAGGTAAACCTTGCTCATATCTGGCATGGCCTGTTTCATGAACTATACCCATGATAGCGCTACTGAAATCAGCCTCATTGTAGCGAGTCGTTATCCGTACATCGCTTGGCACGCCGCCACAGAATGGATGGCTGCTGATATCCAGCCTACCGTGGTTAAAGTCAAACCCCAGAAAATCCATTACGTCTCGGCCAAGGGCTTGCTGCGCGCTAACATCGAAGGGACCATTTAGCGTTAACTTAGGCTCGTTTGCCTGTTTAGCCAGCACTTCTTGGATGAGTGTCGGTAGCCAATCTTTCAGTCCGCCAAAGGTTTGCTCCAGCTTTGCCGAGGTCATTCCCGGCTCAAATTTATTGAGCAGGGCATCATAGGGGGAAATATTCTGGGCTTCGCCGCGGATCTGCGCTTCTTCCTTAGCAAGTGCAATTACCGCTTTGAGGTTTGGTTTAAAGCCTTGCCAGTCATTATTTTTACGTTGTTCACGCCACGCATTCTCACATTGATAGGCCATTTTAGTTTTGGCTTGCACGAGATCGCCGGGCACTAAATTTGCCTGTTGATATTGGTACTGCATTTCCCGCAGGTTAGCTTGTTGTTCCGTTGTGAGAGATTCGTCCGTCGCGCTGTGTAAGTGTTCGGCTAAGACGGTTGAGGTTTTGAGTGTGTGGATATGTCGCGCCAGTTCAGCCATTGCATCGCCGCGATTGCTATTACCGCCCATAGGCATCATGGCTGCTTGATCCCAGTCACCAAGAGCGCTGAAATGTTCAAAGTGAGAAATTTTTTGAAAATGTGCTGTCAGTTTATCGTAACTTGGTGTTGGTACTTTGCTCTTGGGTGAGTCCATGGAATTTCCCTTCTGGCGCATCAAATTCTGCGCGAATAAATAACAATAACAGGATGATAATACAATGACGTCAACAGTATACTCAAACAACCTGAAGATGCAGGACTCAGTGGGCTGATATTAACGCTATAGTAACGCACTTGAGGCAAGGCCATTTATTGCTCCTGAATAAATGGCATCCACGCCATGTATGGCGATTGCGGCTATTTGCAGCTCTCGCGCGCTAAGCTAAAAGGGGCGTTGAAGTGTTAAAGTGGTTTTCGATAGGGTACTAATAGCGAAGATGGTCACGCGATTTTGGCGCAGCAGAGCATAGTCAAAATCTGTTTTAGGGACAATTTTTAGTTTGGAAATTATGCTTGCCTTGCTATTCTGTTGTGGTTAAGTCGATAATTACAGTGAAATAAATGGAATGCTGTATTGTTCAAGGAGATGACTATGTGGGCGTTTTTAGTTGAACAGCCTAATTTACCTTACACCATAGCTTTTGCCTGCGTACTGGCCCTTGGTGTGTTTGAAGCCTTCGCATTATTCATAGGTTTAAGCATGTTAAGTGCGTTAGACCAATGGGTACCTGCTGATGTGGAATATGATGCTGATGTGGGCGCGGGTGGACTCACGGGCATTGCCGGTTGGCTGTGTCTAAATAGACTCCCATTACTTATTTGGTTTGTGCTTGCGCTGACCAGTTTTGCGATTGCGGGTTATATCGTCAATTTTATCAGTGTTAGTCTTGCCGGTTTTTTACTGCCGCAACTGTTCACTTTACCCATTGCTATTGTCGCCAGTGCATTTTCTTGCCGTTATTTTGGCCGAGTACTTGCTGATCATTTGCCTAAAAATGAATCGAGTGCGATCTCGCTAGATGATCTTAGCGGCTATGTCGGCACTATCACCTTAGGTTGCGCAATTAAAGGCATGCCCTCTGAAGCTGTCGTTCGCGATAAACATCAACAAAAACATTACGTTTTAGTCGAGCCCGAAACTTCGGATATCGAGTTTGCCTCAGGCACTCAAGTCGTGCTGCTTAAGCGAGAAGGCCGAGTCTGGTCAGCTACGCGTTTTGATAATTAATCTTCCCAAGCCATAAATCAATTGAAAGGAAATCAAATGGATGTGTTAACAAACATAGGTTCATCCGGTAGTTTTATTTTGCTCGTTGCGGGTATGGTGCTACTCGGCCTCATTGTGATCGGGTTAATTTTCGCCAAGTTATATAAACGTGCAACTAAAGAAATGGCCTTTGTGCGTACCGGCTTTGGTGGTGAGAAAATCATTAAAGATGGCGGCGCTATTGTGTTGCCTGTATTACATGAAACCATCTCGGTAAACATGAACACTCTGCGTATCGAAGTGGAGAAAACCCAGAAAGATGCGCTAATCACTAAGGACAGAATGCGTGTCGATGTGAAGGCCGATTTTTACTTGCGTGTAGCCCCACATTCCGATGGTATTTCAATGGCAGCGCAAACCTTAGGCACGCGTACAAACCGTGTTGAAGAGCTTAAAAAGCTGATGGAGTCCAAGTTTGTTGACGTGCTGCGTGCTGTGGCCGCCGAAATGACCATGACAGAAATGCATGAGCAGCGTGCCGATTTTGTGCAACGAGTGCAAAATAACGTCGCCAACGATCTGGAGAAAAACGGTCTCGAACTCGAATCGGTTTCATTAACGGGTTTCGATCAAACTGATTTGCAGTTCTTCAATGAAAACAATGCATTCGACGCCGAAGGTCGTGCGCGTCTGGCGAAGATTATCGAAGAGAAACGCAAAGAAACCAACGATATTCAACAGGAAAACCGCATTAAAATCGAGCAGCGTAACCTAGAGGCCGAAAAGGAATCCTTAGAGATTGAAAAGTCGGAAGAAGAAGCGCGCCTGATCCAGCAACAGTCGTTAGAATTTAAACGCGCCGATCAGAAAGCGGAGATCATTAAGCAGAAAGAAAACAAGGCCCGCGAAGAACGCGAAGCTGAGATTGCCAAAGAGCGCGCCATCGAAACCGCTGAAATCGAAAAGACCAAAGATATCGAAACCCGCGAGATTGAAAAGTATAAGTCGATTGAGCAATCGCGCATTCAACAGCAAAGGGATATCGAAGTTTCTGAGCAGGAAAAACGCATTGCGGTTGCGGCCAAATCTGAAGAAGAATCAGCTGCCCGTGCTCGTGCAGCTGAAGCCGAAAAACTGAAAGTTGAAAAAGAAGAAGCGGTAATCACAGCGCGCCAAGTGGCAGAAGCTAATCGTCGCAAAGAGATTGAAGTGATTGATGCTCGTAAGGAAGCTGAGCGTGATGCAGTCGGCGTAACAGTGCAGGCCGAAGCTGAGAAACGTGCAGCTGAAGACAGATCGAGTGCGATTCTGATTGAAGCGCGCGCCAGTGCCGATGCGAAAAAACTGCAGGCCGAAGCGGATGAAAAAGTGTATGCCGTTGAAGCTGCAGGTAAACAAGCACTTTATGAAGCAGAAAACGTCTTGAGTGATGAGCAGATTGCCCTGCAAAAATCCCTCGCCATTTTGAAGGCCTTGCCTGAAATTGTGGCCCAAGCCGTTAAGCCGTTAGAAAATATCGAAGGTATTAAGATTCTTCAAGGTTATGGTGCAGGTCATCAATTTGCTGCGGGTGGCGAAGGTGCTCACCATCAAGGTGGTATCGCAGAGCAAGTGACCAGTGCAGCATTAAACTATCGCGCCAATGCGCCTGTTATTGATGCCATGCTCAGGGAGTTAGGGTTAGTGAATGGTGACTCTGGAACCTTGAATGATTTATTGAATGGTAATAACACCTTAACCGCCGAAGCCTTAAGTGGTGTGACCTTGTCGAACTCTAGACCTAAGGACTATAGCCAAACGCAGGTAGTAGAGAGCCAAAGTGTGCTCAAGCCTTAATCTCAACGACATTAAACTAAGTCAAATCAAGTAAAGCACTCGCCGTTGCTCTTTTGAGCCTTGTGCGGATAAAAGATTGATAAATAGGACGAATGAAATAAAACCGCTCACCATTATGGTGAGCGGTTTTTTTTGGGGTATTAAATCAAATCTAACGGCTTATTTGTGTACCTTGTCGACCCCCGATGAGCGACCTTCTGCATGACAGGTTGCGCATGATTCCTGTCCTGATTGGTAAATTCGACCACCGCTGGCATCACTTTGGTAAACCCCGCCAAAGCTACGAGCATGGACGACTAAACTATCGATAAGCGTGTGACAAGCCGTGCAGGTTGCTAAGGTTGGTGAGTACTCGGCAATTTGCCCTATGTTGGCTGCATCGGGTGTCGCAACTAACAGGGATTGCTGTGCACTTAGCCCCTCGAGACTGAGCTGTCCTGCGCTATGACAAACACTACAGTTATTTTTTGCATTAGGGTAAGTGAGTTCGGGACGTGGGTTATCAAAACCTACTACAGTACGGGTTCCCGCATGCAGTGAATGCACCATTTCCCTGTAGCTCAAAGTATTGTTGATGGTGCGATAGGGCTTGATTTGGCTGGCCCCAGGAGTATGCATCACATTGGCATTGAGATACATAATCGCATCATTACTGTGGCAACTTTGACATTGCCCATCGGTTAGTGCGGTGGCCGTTTGCGGTGCATGACAGGTGCCACAGCTGCTATTGGGTTCAAAAATTCCTTTCATTTGATGCGCCGACAGAACTCTATCTTCTAATCCTTGATCATGACATTGGCGACAGGCCTGTTCATCGACCTTAGCTTTTGCTGTAACAGCTTGACCTTGCAGGCTTAGCAAATTAATGGCACTGAGACTCACCTCTTGATTTGCGATATTACAGTTAACGGCAAAGCCAGTATTTTTATCGGCACAGAGCACCAGTTTACTGTAGAGTTTTGACTGACTCAGATCGCCAAAATCGGCTGCCGACAGGTTAGATATAGTGACGGTTAGCTGATTGGGCGCGGTAATTTTTAAGGCGACGTCGCTCGTGTTTGCTAATAAATCCCACACTTTACGCTGGCCGTTATTGATTGGCATGTTCGCGCTATTTGTTTCACCTGTGGCAATCAACCAGAAGGATTTTATCATAGGTTGACTGGCGGGCAGTTGCTCCATTTGCTGCACTTGCAATGTCACTGCAAGGGTCTTAGCTTCAACGCTTAGCTGCGAACTCAGTAACTTAACTTGGTAATCGCTCACCAGCTTAGTGGCTGTTTTCACGGCGGCATTGTGGAAAAGCCCGACACCTTCAGGATTAGTGCTATCAGGGTGGCAGCCGCTACAGCCCAGTGCCCATGGGTTGGCAAAAATTTCCCTATTGTGGAATAACCCCGCTACAGTGCCATTCCAATCTGCTGGAATTTGCGCTTTGTGACAGTCAAGACACGCGGTTTTACTGGGGATATTACTATTGCCACTTTGCGCCGTTGCGCCGGGAATATGGCATTGCTGACATTGGGCCATATCACCGGGAAAGGTCACATTGGCGTAGTCATATAGCTGTCCCTTGTAACCTACAATTTGATATTTGGCTTGGTGGATCTGGTGTGTCAATGTCGCCATATCAAGGCTATTACCCGTTTCAGGATCGCCAGAGTAAGTCGTGTGACAGACAACGCAGCCCTCAAAGGCAAAACGTTTATTGCCGTGCATCAAAAGGCGAGTATCGGTATTGGCTAAGTCTGGGTTATGGCATCGAAAACAGGCTTGTTCCGGCGCGATCACTTTACGGCCCATATCCGCAGCGACGGTCTGTCCTGTGGCGGGCACAAAATCGTACACGCTGTTGATCAACTGAGTGTCGATTGGGCTGTTTGCTAACGGTTTTAACTCTAGGTAAATCCTGTGGGTGAGCTCAGGCGAGTACTGGGTATCTATCCCCGTAAATTGGGAGTAACCCGTGAGTGGTTTACTCAAAGTGTAACGGTATTGGCCCGCGCCTAAGGAGGTTAGACAAGCCGTTTTACAGCTGCTTTCAATGCCTGCTTGCCACTGAGTCTGTGCATTCGCTTGGGCATTTGTGGCGGGTTCTACTTGATTATTGATGTAACTGGTCCATTGCAACGCAGCATTTGTCGCGCTTGCTGCAGAGTTAGTGACTTCAGCGCCAGTTGTTGCCATAGCATTAGCCGCGGCTTGGGTGATTTGATAGTGCTCCTGCGGCGGTGCTAATTTGGCAATACCGACACCTAAGGTATCTAGCTCCTTCAGGTTTTCTAGTCCTGTGACCGCAATACCATTGGCATTGCTGAGGAAGAAATCGACCTGAACATGGGTTTGCGCATCGATAACCACATTTTCTATTGTCGCTTTGAGTGTATCCGCTTGTTCAATGCTGATACTCACAATTCCTGGTGGACCTTCTTTCCCATCGTCACCATCGGAACAGGCTGTCATCAGACAGACTGCGACTGCCATTGGCGTAAAGATTTTCCATTGAGAACGGGTATTCGTTTTCATCATTTTCCATTCCTTTTTAATTAGATTCTGTCGGGACTCTAATCGGAATGTATGCGGTATAGATATTAACTTAGTTATAAGTCTAGTTGCACTTAATTAACCAAATTTAAAAGTTATTTGTTAATTATATTAAGGTAATTTGAAGTGAGGCATTATTTAAATTTGCTAGATGTTGAATTGTTAATTCTTGAAAACGTTACTCTGATGTATGTCGCGTAACTTGATCTAATAATGCCCCAATATGGGTAATTGTGACGCAGGTTAAAAATCAAAGACATAATTACTTTAGCATAAATTGTCGGGAATCAAAGTGTATGCATATTTTAATTATATTGCTTTGACTAATAAAGGATCAAATATGATTACCAGAAGAGGAATGCTTAAAGGCGGTATGGGCGTTGCTGTCGGTACAGTTTATAGCGGAACATTAATAAGTTTTCTGACCGGTTGTGGCAGTGACAGTAATAGCCAAGAGATAGTAGAAGTCATGCCTGGTGGACTCATGGTGGTGAACCCTACGGTTTGTGTTAGCTGTAGACGCTGTGAAATTGCCTGTGGTTGGAACCATGAAGGGGATAGCAGTCCGACACTTGCCCGCGTCAAAGTAGAAAGAAATATGAACTATGGCCCACATGGTGTGCAATTTGACTATGAAATACAACGAGGAGAATGCGGCGATAAAACCGTTGTTCCTTCCACTTGTCGCCACTGCGAAGTCTGTACTGAAGTTTGTCCACAGCAAGCTATTTCAACGAATGAACAGACTGGCGCCAAAGTGATTGATGAAGAACGTTGTGTCGGATGTGGTTATTGTGCAGATAAGTGTCCTCAGCAAGTCATTAAAGTTGTTCGCAGTAAAATGAAAGCCGTCAAATGTGATTTATGTAACGGTAAACCTGCCTGCGCGCAAGTTTGTCCTACAGGTGCAATTAAATTTTATAACTGGGAAGAGGCTGAAGCTGCATTAGAACAATATGAAAAATATACCGGCTTAGTTTCTTAAATTCAGGAGAAATAATATGAGTGATAAAATAGGTGGTTGGGCGGGTAAAGTCCTCAGAGTTAATTTAACAACTAATCATATATGGTATGAGCCAATCAATAAATATTATGACTATATCGGTGGCATGGGGATTGGTTATAAAATATTGTGGGATGATCATAAGGATAATATTACAGCAATCGACCCAGATAATATTATTGTCTTTTCTGCCGGACCATTAACGGGTTCAGGCGTTATTTGTACTGGACGAACAACCATTACTTCCCGTAGTCCCGTCATTGAAAAACATCTGATTGCCGATGGTCACTTTGGTGGGCATTTTTCACCCGCAATGAAATTTGCGGGTTTCGATGCGATTGCAATAGAAGGCAAAGCGAGCAGCCCTGTGTGGCTTAAAATTGTGGATGATAAGGTCACGATTGAACCTGCCGATGCCCTATGGGGGAAAGGTATATTTGATACCCACGCTATGATCGCGCAAATGATGGGACCTAATGCACAAGTCGCTGCGATTGGCCAAGCGGGTGAAAACCAAGTGCCTCTTTCTGTCATTATGACTCAGGGCGGGCACTCAGCAGGTGGTCATGGCTCGGTAATGGGGTCAAAAAATTGTAAAGGGATCGGCATTATCGGCACTGGCGCCGTTAAAATCGCCGCCAATAATGAAAAGATGCGTGCCTTAGATGACCATATTTTAGGTATTATCGGTGCCAACAATAATGGTGTCGTTCCTTCAACGCCGCAATCTTGGGCTGAGTACTCAGCACCCATCAGCCGCTGGAAATCTCGGCCCGGTTTGAAGTGGGGCGCTGCCGATCAAGAAATCGATTTAGGCGAAGTGCCATGGAATGAACGCAATCGTATTGGGTTTCGAACTTCAATGGCAGAAAGCTACATAGGTGTGGAATATGCCAATAAGTGGATGAAGCGTACGGGAGGCTGTCATTCATGCCCAATACGTTGCTTCTGCGAGCTAAAAGTCCCTGAATTGAAAAGCAAATACGGTCGTAAAACCGAACATATATCTAACGTCTGTATGGGATTCCTCGTACCACAGTATTTAATGGGCACCAAAAATGGTACAGAAGCACATGCGATGGCGGGCGCTTTAGGGGCTCATATTCTCGATGACTATGGTATTTGGTGTAACTATGGCTCCATTTCTCATCTATTTAAATTCCTAAAAACAAAGGATATGTTTAAGCATTTATTACCTGAAGATGAATTTAACAGTATTCCTTGGGCGCTCTGGGATAACCAAGATCCTGCTTTCTTACTTGATTTTTATCGCCGAGTGGCGTTTAAAGAAGGTGAAATCTCCCATATGGCCGACGGCTTATATGATTTGATCAAGCGTTGGGGGTTAGATGGAACCAATCCCAAGTTAGGTAATTGGGATATTCATAAAGAAAGTGCCACTAAGGTATTCAACAAGAAAACCAATGCTGCCGTGCACCATGCTAGTGAAACCGCGGGTCAGGTGGGTACGTTAATCAACGTCGTCTTTAACCGTGATGCTCAGTGCCATTCCCACATCAACATAGTTAACAGTGGTTTGCCACACGATATGACAGTGGCGATTGCCGAGAAAAAATGGGGTGAAGGTGCATTCGATAAGGTGAATTGGTATACCCCAATCAATGCGGCTAAGATCCGTTTTGCAAAATGGTCGCTGGTGAAAAACGTATTACATGACTCTCTGACACTGTGTAATTGGATGTTCCCATTGTTGGCATCACCGGATAAAAATCGTAACTATGAAGGCGATAGCACCATTGAATCGCAGATGTTCAGTTTAGTGACTGGGATTGAAACCACAGAAACGGAATTGGACTTTAAGGCGGAAAGAGTGCTGCATTTACACCGTGCCTTAACCGTATTGCAAATGAATGAAAGCAATATGCGCGAAGAGCATGATGTGCTCAGTGACTGGGTTTATGATTTGAATCCAGATAAAAACTTCGGTCAAGAGGGCACCATCAAGATGGACCGCGCTGACATGCAAACGGCGCTGGACATGTTCTATGAAGCCTTTGGTTGGGATATTCAAACCGGTGCGCCAACTCGGGCCACGCTCGACAAGTTTAGCCTAGGTTTTGTTGCCGATAGATTGGCGGCGCGAGGCCTGTTACCCAGTTGAACTCTATAGTTGGACACTATGATTGAACTTGTCGGTTATATCAGGGTATTTAGCCAACACGGACGCTTAGTCACGGCGGAGCAAATCGCCGCCGTGGCAGGGCTCGAGTGGGATAGTGAGCAAACGGTTAACAGTTATATTCGCCTGATCCTCAATGAGGCTTACAAGGATGTGCAGATGCGTTTGTCGGATAAGCGGTATTTCTTCTATTCCGACAGAAGCATAGTTGAACGTTACGCTGAGCAATGGTTAGCGTTGGAGCGGGGTGAAGCGTTTGAGGCGATTATTGCCCAGATCCGTCGCAATAGCTGCCGCCATACTGAGGTCTATCTGGAGAGTGTACTGACGTTTGCCCCCTATCTTTATGATGAGCCTACATTAGCCAATGTGCGTGAGCAATTACCACAACAGCTTGGGGCCGAGGATATCCATTATGCAGTGGACAATCAGGGGAAAGGTTATTACTACTCGACTCTGGGATTGAGTCACAGCTATGCGGCCGTCCTCGCTAATTATGATCCTTGTGAATGGTCAAACTGAGATTCTGCGACCTCATTGATATTGATTAAGCGCCTTCGGGCGCTTTTTTATCGCAAATATCTCATATAGCTAGCGTGAAATTAGCTTGCCAGCGTTTGAGTGTACTTTTTGATGATTTCGTCAATTTTACCATTGGCCTTCAGTGTCGCTATGGCTTGATTGATGGCAGGAAGCAAATCGGCATGTTCTTTTCGCAACCTAAACACTAAGTCACCATCAGAATGCACTGCCGCCAGTGCGACAGGGATCCGCAACTGAGTCGACCAATACAACGCCGGGTAATTACCAGCAATAACGGCATTGACTCTGTGTTTATCTAAGGCTTTGATCAGCTCCTGCTCTGAGGTAAAGTCTGCGCGGATAAAATCTTTATCGTCGTGATATAAATAACCGCGCACTGTACCTATTTCTTGGCCTTTTATCTGGCTGATATCTGTATATTTACTGACATTCTCTGGCAATGTGACCACATATTCAGTGATTTGCATTATGGGGGCCGATTTGACAAACAGCGGCCCTAAATCCTGCTTTTCAAACCAACTAGGGCTGACGATATCAAAGTCGAGTTGACCGGTTTCTAGCGCATTATTGGTGCGCTTTGGCGGCAGGGCTAGGATTTCACCTTTGATTTCAGCCATAGATAAAATCATCGGAATAAGCTCAGTGATCATCCCCGGCGCCTCGGCTTGATCACCGATAAAATACGGATACCAAGAATAGGAGCCAGTGATATTGTATTTGAGCTGTTCCGCAAAGGCATGCTGTTGAGTCAAGCAAAGGGTGAACAAGGCAAATCGAACTAAGTGTTTATACTGCAAACATCGCTTAACCATATTGCTTTTATCCTTGTTATCTCTGCTTTAGCCAAGGCCTATCCGATGGCCATTCTACCTAAACTATGTGAATGAATTGTTTATTGGATCACAATCAGCCACATCAGCCATATTCAAGCTATTTTCTGCTTTTCGCTATTACACCTTAAGCCAATAGCTGACACAAAGCGGGTTGCTGATTATTAGGGAAAATTTGATAGGTTTTATGGTGCTTAATCAAGCTGGTTTTCTTGTTGCCTTGGCTGAGCAATAACCCATGGGACAGGGCGATACGCGTTAGTGTCTGTTCATCGGCGCGGACATATAAGTTGATTGGCTTGATCAGCTGATTGTCTTTAATATGTTGATTAAATTCTTTGGTATCAATCACTAAGCTAGATTGACCATCACCATCGAGTTTCAGCTTGGCACTGATTTCAGTGTCAGTAAAGACTAACCAATCGGCTTGTTTTAAGGTTTCTATCATAGCATTTAATGCCGTGCCTAAAGCGGGCTCTGATGTCTCAACTGATTGATATTGATACACTATCCTTTCTAGTAAACGCTTGAGTTCGGCGCCCGCACCTTGGCTGCGAGCCAAACGTATCCAAGCCGTGAGATCGTCGGCTACCAATTTAGAAAAGCGTTTTTCCTTTAAGGACTCGACCATCCAATTACACAAAAAATGACTTTCCTGCGCAGAGGTGCGCTGGGCTTTCTTGGTCTGTGCTGAAGCGGTTAAATCGGCAAGACCCGCAAGGGCGAGTTCGAGCACAGCTTGGTTATAGGTTTGAGAATTCATTATGACTCCGCCGCGGGCTGAAGTGATGTTATCTATTTGAACTTGGACGATATTGATTGCGGCGGAGCTAGTTTAGCAAAGCGGTCGTTAAACCGATATTTATTCTTGCGATCCCACTAAACTCGCGGCGGTTAAAATCAGCTTTGGCGCGGGCCTCACTTTGTAGTTAGGGTTGATATATTGAAAATGAATCAATCCTTTGTCGTCGCTGATATAAATGGCGGGTACAGGTAAGACTAAACGTTTGGCACCTTCAGGGGTGATCCATAAAGGATTCTCGAGCTTAAGGCGTGCGGTATAGGTTTCAGTCACTTTTTCGCTAGTGTAAAAAGCTAAACCAAAGGCTTGGGATGCCAGCATTTTTTCATCGGAAAGCAGCAGATACTTAAGCTCATTTTTTGCCGCCGAAGCCTTAAGTTGAGCTGGCGTATCGGGTGAAATCCCCACTAACTGAAAGCCCATTTTTAATAACTCAGGTTCAATGGCTTTTAGTTGCCCCATTTGATTATTACAAAATGGGCACCAGCCGCCGCGGTAAAAGAAGAAAATGGTTGGCTTTTTCTGGGTTAATTCTGCTAAATCGACCGTTTTGTCATTGATATCTTGCAAGTTTACCTTAGGGATTTGCTGACCATTAAGTAGCGGACTGATGGAAAATTCATCCTTAGCAATGGGTTGCGCAATAGCCGTTAGACTTGTTAGTAGTAAGATGGTTGTGAAGTAAAACCTGTGTAACATCGAAGCGGTTTGCATATAAAGTCCTTAATTTGGTTTTGTTTTCTTCGTTTTTTAAGCCGTTGTTGTTAATATTTCCCTCGTTTTAGACAAAGAGATATTGCGTAAATCTATATTTGTTATGTCTAACTTGCTTAAGAGTGGTTCGAGTTAGCACTAAACGGGTATGAGCATTAAAAGAGCGGCAATTGCCGAACATTCTTACAAGCCAATGCAGATGATTGCACCAATGTGATACCGATGGGGTTGGTTGGTTGGTTGGTGAGGTATTTATAACGGTAACCATTTGGATTTTATCGCGATTACAGCGTAGTGTTGGAGTGGTTAAAACGAGTGAACGACAAGCTGATGGGGCAAGCCTTAATTGATGCAGTGGTAAAACACGATATCATTACCGTAAAACAGTTGATCAAACAGGGTGTTGATGTCGAATATGTCGACTCACAAAATATGACGGCTTTATTGCATTGCTGCCAACTTCAATTACTCGATATTCTCATGTTACTGGTTGAAGCTGGGGCCGATGTCCATCATGCCAATAACTTAGGTCACCTTCCTGTTGAACTGGCCCATTGGCATGGCGAGTTTCATATAGGGAGTTATACCGCCACGAGTCAAAAAATAGTGAAGTATTTGGAGCGCTATGGTGGCGTTTAACGTGGTCATCGATAAATTGTATTGCACTTCAATATTCAATCACGGGAGCTGTAAATGGATAAGGGATTATTTAAAATATTAAAGAAAATCTATTTTAAAAAGTCTTATATCAAAGACGAAAATGGATATATGCAAAGAATAGATAATGGGGACCAGTTTGATTGTGAGTCTGGGACTACACACTATTCTAATGACGGTTTATCTAATGCAGAAATACTAACACTTGAAAAAAGTGGTTATCCTGTCAATCAGATAATCAAATATAGTCATGATGAATGTATTAACGCTTATAAAACGTTGCTTGAGCATCCTCACTTATCGATTGAGAATTTGATTTCGGCATATATATGTGGCTTTTCAAGTTTTCCAAGAGGAAGACAACCCATATTAAGTTATTTGTTCGCTCAAGCGGTTCCAGAACATAAAATGGTCAGCGAAGGGGATGTTTGCCCCGTTTGCTCAATAAGAAGAAATGTTTGGATAGAAAAAGGGCATAAAATATTCAGTTGCTATGCTGGGAGTGTATGGAATGAAAGGTGGTGTGGTAATCTCGTTGAATTAGAGGAGTTTACTGCCATTTCACCTTGTACTCCGACGTCAGAGGATATCAGTATATTGATATCGTTAATCGATATGATCCGTCAAGCTCCTCAAGATGAAACACCTGGAAAATTAGAACAGCGCATCAAGAAAGCTAAAATTATTCCTAACTATGAGAAATATAGTTTTCGCGGACAATTAATGGTATTGGCTGAATTGGGAATTATGCCAAATCCGTATGTAAAACCTTTATATGATGGATTCACCCATTTTACCGATATCTGTAGTGTGAAATACCCTGGAAGTACTCGATCGGATATTATGCTTCCTCTCGCGGGGTGGCGAGGCGAAAATAGTATAAATGAAACAAGGCTTCAAGCGTTATTGGGTAACATAATACGGTGAGATAAAGGTTACCAAGGTTATTATTGAGTGAGTATAAAAAAGCGTCCGGTTATGGACGCTTTAAAATCGCTGTTTTATCAATATTGACAAACACTGATAATATCAATCAACGGATAATTACTTAAGTTTTTTGGCCTTGCTCGGTGCTTGACCAACCTTCATTTTTACGCGGCGGCCCTGCATGTTTTTCTCAGCAGCAACTTGAGCGCCGACGTTGTCGGTTCTTTGTTGCTTTTTGGCAAAACTGCGGCGGGTTTGCAATTGCTTTAATAGCAATTCGCGGCTGCCAACTTCATAACCTGGCACAGTGACGCGGCGAATCTGTTGGCCAATCAATTTTTCGATATCGGCTAACGTGCGCTCTTCTTCGCGGCTCACAAATGAAATGGCTACGCCAGTTTTACCCGCACGGCCTGTACGACCGATACGGTGTACATAATCTTCTGCGAGGAAAGGTAAGTCATAGTTGACTACGTATTCAAGGCTTGGAATATCCAGACCACGGGCGGCGACTTCGGTGGCAACCAGCACCCGAACATCACCCGCCACAAACTCACGCAGGGCGCGGCGACGACTGCCTTGGCCTTTTTCACCGTGGACCACTTCAGATGGGATACCATCTAAGTTTAATTCTTTGACTAGTGTATCGGCGGCTTCACGGGTCGCAGTAAATACCAATACCTGTTGCCAGTTTTTCTTGCCGATAAGCTCAGAAAGCAGTTCGCGTTTACGGCGTTGTTCAACCGGATAAACTACTTGGCTAACGGTGTCGGCTGTAGTGTTTTGTTTATCAACGCTGATCACTTGCGGTTTAACCATCATGTCGTTGGCGAGTTTTTTCACCGCACTTGAGAAAGTGGCCGAGAATAACAAGTTTTGACGTTTCTTATTTACCGCTTGAAGGATTTTTTGGATATCGGCGCTAAAGCCCATGTCGAGCATTCGATCGGCTTCGTCTAGCACTAAAAAGTCGACGTTCGACAGGCTTAAGTTACAGGCGGTAAGGTGCTCAAGTAAGCGACCTGGGGTGGCAACAATCACATCGGCGCCGCGTTTCAGCTTTTGCGCTTGAGTCTCAATCTTTACGCCGCCGTAAATGGTTAAGACGCTGAAGTTTAAGTATTTGCAGTAAGCCGTAACGTTGTCAGCCACTTGAGCGGCAAGCTCACGGGTTGGCGTAAGGATTAATACGCGGGCATTCGATTTTAGCGTTTCGCTTGGCTTTTCAACCATCTTTTGCAGGATCGGCAGCGCGAAAGCGGCGGTTTTACCCGTACCGGTTTGGGCACTGGCTAAGACATCTTGGCCGCGGCGGATAGCAGGTATCGCTTGCTGCTGAATAGGCGTCATTTGTTGATAACCGCAATCTGAGATAGCGCGCAAAATCTCGGGGGAAAAACTAAAAGATTCAAATCTCATTTTGGATTCCTATCGTTCACTTATTCAAACATTCAAGCGCCACTAGCCTCTTTATCACTTGTCTAAAGGAGAGAGGTGTACCGGCTGGCTCATTCTTCCACACAGATTTTATAAGAAAAATGGCGGGCGCGGAGTATAGCAAAAATTTCGGTTAAAACCTGTACTTTTTAGTGTTTTGGCATTTTATCTGCATCATTTCATCAGGAGGGGATAAAAGGCTTGGTACTGGTTCAGGTGGGCTAGGTCTTATTGATCTATACAAGGGTTGAGTAAAATATGGACTCAACAATAAGGATTAAAGCTCGCTATATTAGAGAATACCGCAACCTAGGCTGCGGTATTTTGGATCTTGTACTTATGTTTAACCGAAGGTGCGCCTCAGGCCAAGGGCTTTTTCGGCATTGTGTTTAAGAAGATGGGCTGCATCACCAATCAGATGGGTTGCGGCTAAGTTCTCGGCGCTGGCATGGGTGATGGAGTGAATATTACTGGCGATCTCATTGACCACTTGACGCTGTTGATCGGCTGCCACTGCATTTTGTTGGGCAAAGGTGTGGATATCACTCACTTCTTGGTAAATGGTGTTTACATTGTCGGCGGACAGTTGAATATCGCTGGCACAACGCTCCGCATGTTGACGGCTTTGTTCCATTTCTTTGGCCCATGCGTTGAGCATAGTGAACATCTTATCGACACTCTTAGAAATACTGTTGGTCGATAGCTGGGTTCTGCTCGATAGGGCGCGTACTTCATCGGCGACCACGGCAAACCCACGGCCTTGTTCACCCGCACGGGCAGCTTCAATTGCGGCATTGAGGGCGAGGAGATTCGTTTGCTCGGCAATAGAGTCAATTTCGCCCATCGCATTAGCGACTTGCTCGGCTTCTTTATTTAATTGATGGGCATTGTTGGTGGCATCGGCAACAGACTTTGCCAGTTGCTCCATTTTTTGAGTGTTGGCCTTCATGTTGGCACTGCTTTTAAGGCAGAGATCATAGGCGGTATTGATGCTGGTGGACGTGAGATGTGTATTCTGCGCCACTTCTGTGATGGTTGAACTCATTTCTTCCATCGCGCCAGAGAGCTGTTCTAGCTGACTTTTCTCTTGATCTAGGCTGACATAGGTTTGCTCGGTTGCGACCACTAATTGATCGGCAATGGCATGTAATTGATTGGCTTGATCTTGGGTGCGCCCAAGTACGCCATTCATTTTGGCCTGTAGCATGATGAGCTGGAAATCGAGAATAGAAGAGGTATCTGCACCCGAGTAAATGTAACGACTGATAGAGTCATATTTGGTTTGCATTTCAATCAGTTTAGCGGGAATACGAAAAGCCTCATCGTAGAAAATGGCGAGGTTTAAACTCATCAGAATCGCCCCTGCGATAATCACGCCCCAGCCCCAAAAGTAGCCAGCGATCAGTAAACCTGTGGAGGCGACAACCGCAGATACGATACGTTTTTGCATTAAACTTAAGGGTTTAGGAATGGATTTGTCTAATTTGAGTCTTTGGTAAATCTCATTAGCTTTCGTGACGTAGGCGACTTGAGGCTGAATGCGCACCGATTGGTAACCGACAATAATGCCGTTTTCAAACAAGGGAGACACAAAGGCATCGACCCAATAGAAGCCACCATTTTTACAGCGGTTCTTGACTATGCCGCGCCAAGATTGGCCTGACTTAAGTTTTCCCCACATTTCCTTAAAGGCGGCACTCGGCATATCCGGATGGCGCACCATATTGTGGGCACTGCCAATTAATTCTTGGGCGCTATAGCCTGAGACTTCGGCAAAACGGGCATTAACGTAAGTGATGATACCGCGAGTATCAGTGGTGGAAATGAGTTCATCTTGTGGTGTTAAGCGGATTTCTTGATCTGATCTCTGTGTATTAACTATTTTATTCGCTGAGGCGTTACTCTGGCTCATTTAGTGTGTCCATTCAGGGCCGATGTGGTTCATTAGGGTTCAGGGCGCGGTATTAGGCGCGAATTTTATTGTGCTGACTCTCATCGGAGTAAGCTTGTTATGTGATAAGAGTATCATTTTTGTGTGGGTATAGGAGAGCGGTTTCTCATGGCTGACAGGTGAAAATCAATCGTTCGTCGTATTTATAAGCTATTGCAATATATAAAGTTTTTAAGTAGTGAGAATATGGTGTTAAACGAGCGTTTATCCTGTTAAATCGTTAATTCTAGTATTTTGTATAGGGTTATTATTTTATGTCTTGAGTGGGTATTTGTCATTCATCTTAAATATAAATTATGTTCGATGATATTGGGCTAATGTCCTTGATTCGGCTTGATATCGCTGTATTCATGGAGCGCTTTATTGGCCTTAGTCTATTCTTTAATGGGCAACAAAAGATGGCTTATTTTTCCTTGCTTCAGTGGTGTATCTTGATTTTGCTCTTCTAGTTTATTAGCTCACAGCGGGAATGCTACATAAGAGGAACTTCCCATGGCGATATCACTTAGGCGTGGTGTAACTAAATTAGCCACAGCGTCCTTGGGAACAGCGGCGGCACTGCCACATTGGCGACGTTTGATTTTTGAACGTTTATTTGGCTTTCTAGCGATTCTCTGCGTGCCTGTATACATCACTAGTGTGTATTTATGCGTCATCGCCGATCTCTGGTTTATGGTGGTATTTGATACGCTGGCTTATCTGTTTTTACTGCTTTTACTGTATTTTCCTAAGCTTGCTGATAGTACGCGTTTTGGCTGTGGCTGCTTGCTGGGTTTTGCTATCGGCATCGGTTTTTTAATTGCGATAGGCCCTTCGGGAGCTGGTTTTTTCTGGTTATTTATTTTCCCGCCGTTAGTCGGTATTTTTTTAGGCAATCGAGCCAGCTTATATGCCCAGTGTTTGAATGGGCTAAGTTTGGTATTGATTGGTTTTGCCTATCATTTTAATTGGCTCAATTGGCCTGAAACCCAAGGTTATAGTGTCGGTATTTGGGCCGTTGTCGTGGTCAATTTTATCGTGACCAATGCCATGTTGACGTTAACTATCACTTATTTATTAGGTAAGTTGGCTGACGCACTCGATTCAACCTTAGCATCACGCCAAGCTACCGTATTAGGCTTAGCTAAACTCGCCGAATACAGAGATAACGAAACGGGCGCGCATTTGCTACGTATGCGGCAGTATTCGAAAATGCTCGCGTCGCAGCGACTACTGGCCGCCAATCCTCCTGCAGAATTGAACGAAGATTATATTCAAGACATTAGTTTGTCGGCCATTTTGCACGATATAGGTAAAGTCGGTATTGCCGATGCGATTTTGCTTAAACCGGGTAAATTAACGCCGCAGGAGTTTGAGCAAATTAAAGCTCATCCTGTGATCGGGGGACAAGTGCTACGCAGTTTGTTGGAATATGCGCCCCAATGTACTTTTATTCAGATGGGGCGCGATATTGCCTCGGGTCACCATGAAAAGTGGGATGGTAGTGGTTATCCCCTTGGTTTGAAAGGTGAAGATATTCCGCTTTCGGCGAGGATAGTGGCCCTAGTTGATGTTTATGACGCGCTGACTTCTCCCCGATGTTATAAGCGGCCCTTTAGCCACCAAGAGGCTATCGACTTAATTATTGAAGGCAAAGGTCAGCATTTCGACCCTGAATTAGTCGATTGTTTTATTGAAATTCATCAAGACTTTGAAGTGTTGTCTAAAGCATCGCTGGATGATGCTTATCAGCCGATGGCACAACCTACTATGGTTTAGCGACTCATGTTTTTAAATCGTGTTTTGAAATCATGGTTTTGAAATAAGACGTGGGTTTTAAAACACACTGATAGCGCTAAAAAAAAGCCCAATGCTAATTGCCTTGGGCGTTCTATTTTATAGCGCGTAAGTGACTAAAATAACGACTTAAATTGCTACTTATCAGCGGAGTGCTAAATTGCTTTAGTCACTTGAGTTAACCAAGCCAATTCATCCCCTGACATCAACGGAGAAAGTGTATTGAATACTTGCTGATGATAAGCATTAAACCAGTCTATTTCCCCTTGCGTTAACAGGCTCTTATCAATAAGGCGCGCATCCATAGGGATCATAGTCAGTGCATCGAACTCATATATCTCACGCTCAGCCCCTTTAAGTGCTTCACAGTGTTGCACTACGACGAGGTTTTCTAGGCGAATACCGAAATCGTCGGCGCGGTAGTAACCCGGCTCGTTGGAAAGCACCATGCCTGGCATCAGGGCAATAGCGTTAACATTCTTGCCTATGCGCTGCGGACCTTCGTGCACACTTAAAAAATGACCCACACCATGGCCTGTACCGTGATCGTAATCAAAACCATGTTGCCATAAATATTGGCGGGCGAATGCATCGAGCTGCTGGCCTGAGGTGCCTTTCGGGAAGCGAGCTTGGTCGAGGGCAATATGACCTTTTAGCACCAGCGTAACCATTTTTTTATGCTCATCGGTCACTTCACCTATCGCAATGGTACGGGTCACATCTGTCGTGCCATCAATATACTGAGCGCCAGAATCCACTAAGTAGATGCTGTCCATTGTCATCATGGCTGGTGTGCCATTGTTGTGATTGTAATGGCACATAGCGGCATTAGGACCGGCAGCTGAAATCGTGTCGAAACTTGGCTCGCGGTAACGCTCATCTTCTAGGCGAAAGCTTTCCAATTTATCCGCAAGGGTGCCTTCATCGTGCATACGATTGGCTGCCACTTCGGCATCGAGCCATGCAAGGAATCGACTCACGGCGACGCCATCGCGGATATGGCAGGCACGCATGCCGGCCAGTTCTGCGGCGTTTTTCTGCGCTTTAGGTAAAGCGACAGGATCGATTCCAGCTATCAATTTTGCTCCTGCCTCACGGGCAATGTTTTGTGCCCAAGCGTTTGCAGAATTCGGATCGGCAAGTAGTTTTACATCCTGCATGCTGGCGAGTGTATCGGCAAGAGATGCCTCGCCCTTAAAGCTTACGCCAGCACCAACATGCTCCTCAATGCCCTCTGGGAGTTTGCTTAAATCGGTGAAAAGCTGCATATCGCCATTGGCGTGGAGCAGGGCACTGCCGAGTACAACGGGCAGGCGTGGTACATCATTGCCGCGAATGTTGAGTAGCCAGCAGAAAGAATCTAAGGCGGCGATTAAGGCAACATCACCACCGGCTTTTTTTACTAAGGCACCAATTTCAATGCGTTTTTGCAGGCTGGTTTTACCTGCACTCTCGTTGCTAAACAAAGTGATAGGCGCGTTCGACTGTGCTGGGCGATTCTGCCAATGCAAATCGATGGGGTTTTGTTCAACTGCAACTAATTCGATTTGGGATTTATTTAAGGTTGTTTTGGCATTTTCATACCAAGCTAAGGTATGTAAGCGCGCATCGAAACCAACGCGTGACCCTGCTGGTAGCGTGTCACATAACCACTCAATTTGTGGTGTATCGGTTAGGCTTTCATAACTGAAAAGTGTGGCATCGACTTGCAAACGAACTTGAACCGTATAGCGGCCATCGGTAAATATTGCGGCTTTATCTTTCAATACGATAGCCATACCCGCCGAACCGGTAAAGTTGGTTGCCCAGTACAAACGTTCGTTATGTGCCGGCACATATTCGCCCAGATATTCGTCGGCACGGGGAATAATAAAAGCATCGAGATTAGCAGATGTTAATTCGTTACGAATAGCACCGAGACGGTTAGCGATTGATTGTGACATATGGGCTCCAATTAAGACTGGCATGCTATGCGAGTCGGTAGGCGAAGATCGCCTAAGGATGAGTAGGTTTATGTTGATTTGAGTTTTAACCGGCTCGGATTATCGCAAGTCTAGCGCGCTAGATGCAAGGGTAGCGAATAAAGGATTTTGTATACAATCGTGAATTTGTGCAGGTAAGACGCGTGAGGTTATGGGGTTTGTTGTTAATTTATTTATGTGATTTTGAGCATGGAAAGTGAATTAAATAAAAGGTTGGTCATGTTTTAATTAGGACTTGTTCCTTACAAATTAGCAACTTAAGTTTTATTCAATCGCTAACATTTGGACCCTATGCTAACATTTGCCATCTCTACTCGGGGTCAGAGTGGGGCACATGTATCAGTGGAGTAAGCGATGCAAATACTAACAATAGATGTGGGCGGTACCAAAGCCCTGTTCGAACTTCAGCTCGCGGGGCATACAGAACAATATAAAATCCCCACAGGTGAAGGTTTTAAAATTGAAGAGTTAAATAATCAAATTGCGGCGTTTGAACGTGATTATGATTTACAGCATTACCAACTAGCGATTGCCGTACCTGGACTGGTACAAAATAATCGTTTGGTTTCTTGTAAATCTTTACCCGGACTCAATGGATTGAGCTTCGATACAGTCAAAACCCAGGGTGAGCTTAAGTTTATCTGCAACGATATCGATGCGGGTATGCAAGCGACTTGTGATGCCAAATATGCCTGTGAGTTATTGGTCATGTGCGGCACTGGGATCGGAATGTCTATTGCCTTTAATGGACAAGTCTTTACGGGAGCGACGGGCGTGGCGGGGGAGTTGGGGCCTTGTCGCGTGATGACAGAATCTGGCGAGTTTAGTTTAGAGCAACTGGCCAGTGGCGATTCAGTGCGCAGCCGCAAAATCTCTACTCAGGATGATTTATATCGCGCGGGCAGTTATCTCGGCATGGGATTAGCGTGGGCGGTTAATTTATTTAATCCCAATCGAATTTGGCTTGCTGGCGGTATGATGAATAGCGCTCCTTACTACAAAGGCTGTCTCGAAAGCTTAAAGCAAATGGCATTGAGCGCGCCCTTAGCTGAGATGAAAATCAATCGTGTCGATGATATGGAAACCTTGGTTTGCCGCGGTTTATCTGTGATGCTCGCAAGGGACTATCCCCGTGCATAAGGATCATAAATGCCCCGCGCATAAGGATCATCATGTTGCTCGACAATGGTTTGCGCCATGAATGTTTAGTGATTGGGTTTTAGCTGCATAAGTGACGTAAATTGTGAAATATAAAGCAGGACTTGTGATGCCTTTGGCATATCGAGTCCTGTTTTTTATTCTTAAAGTATTCAGATAATCCTCATTACCCAAAGTAAATATTAGCGATAGTTTAATTTGCATAATTCCTTTCTTATCAGATGACTAGTTCTATTTACGATTTTAGCCAATAACGCAGTTGATAATATTTTGTTGCAATTTTATTGCGCTTACGCTTATGCTGATATTTGCAATGACAACGTTGTCATTGCGTGTAAAAGGCAAACCAGTTGAAAAACTGGGACGCAAAGCCTCCGGTCTAAGGGTTCGTCTGTACCTATGATAGCGGGGATACCACAGGTTTTTCTTCGTGCAGTTGTCAGTCGTTTTGCATGGTTTTAAGAGAGTGCTGTTTCCTGTCTACGCTTTGTTTGCCTTATTGATTCATATAAAAATTCAATAGGGATATCTCATGTTCAAGACTCAAATTTCAACATCAGCCTTGCTAGTGGCATCAGCGCTGGCATCTACCATCAGTGCCAGCGTTTTTGCAGCGGCGCCCGGTAAACCGACTTTAGGTTGGGGCGAAACTAAGTTCGCTATTATTGAAGTGAATCAAGCGGCTACCGCTTACAATCAATTAGTTACGGTGAAAGATGCCGCCGATGTCTCCGTCAGTTGGAACCTTTGGAGTGGCGATGTGGGCAATAGAGCCCAAGTATTACTCAACGGCAATGTAGTTTGGGAAGGCCCATCTGGCGCGTCGGGAACCGCTAACTTTAAGGTGAACAAGGGCGGCCGTTATCAGATGCAAGTACAACTGTGTAACAGCGATGGTTGTACTGCGAGTGATGCTAAACAAATCCTCGTGGCTGATACCGACGGCAGCCATTTAGTGCCACTCAATGCTCCTCTAAAAGAAAACAACCGTCCCTATGCTAATAAATCAGGCAAAGTGGTGGGAGGTTACTTTGTCGAATGGGGCGTATACGGCCGTAAATTCCCGGTCGATAAGATACCTGCGCAAAACTTAACCCATATTTTATATGGCTTTACCCCAATTTGTGGTGGTAATGGCATCAATGATAGCTTGAAAGAAATCGAAGGCAGTTTCGAAGCGTTGCAACGTGCCTGTAGTGGTCGTGGTGATTTTAAAGTTGCGATTCACGATCCTTGGGCAGCGATTCAAATACCGCAGGCGGGAGTGAGTGAGCATTCAGATCCTTACAAAGGTAACTTCGGTCAATTGATGGCACTTAAGCAAGCACATCCAGATTTGAAGATTTTACCTTCGGTCGGTGGTTGGACCCTCTCGGATCCCTTCTTTTTCTTCGGTGATAAAGCCAAGCGCGATATCTTTGTCGCTTCGGTGAAAGAGTTTCTACAGACATGGAAATTCTTCGATGGCGTAGATATCGACTGGGAATTTCCAGGGGGGAATGGCGCTAACCCAAATTTAGGTAATGCCAATGACGGTGAAACCTATGTGACTCTGATGCGTGAACTGCGGGCAATGCTTGATGAACTAAGCGCCGAAACGGGTCGTACCTATGAGCTGACCTCTGCTATTAGCGCAGGTGACGATAAAATTCAAAAAGTCGATTATCAGGCTGCTCAGCAGTACATGGATTACATCTTCTTGATGAGTTACGACTTTAATGGTGGTTGGACTAATACTGAACTCGGCCATCAAACCAATCTGTATGAAGCGAGTTGGGATCCCAATACCCGTTACACCACAGCTAATGGCGTTAATGCGCTGTTAGGCCAAGGTGTGACCCCAGGGAAAATTGTGGTCGGTGCCGCTATGTATGGCCGCGGTTGGACAGGTGTGAATGGCTACAGTGGTAATAATCCTTTCACGGGGACGGCAACGGGCAAAGTAAAAGGTACTTGGGAAGCTGGTGTGGTGGATTATCGTCAGATAGCGAACGATTACATGGGAAGTGGTTGGACTTACAGCTATGACGAAACAGCTGAGGCGCCATCTTTGTTCAAGGCATCTACTGGCGATTTAATCACTTTCGATGATGCTCGTTCAGTTAAAGCCAAGGGGCAATATGTGCTTTCTAATCAACTTGGTGGGCTTTTTGCGTGGGAGCTTGATGCCGATAATGGTGACATTCTGAATGCCATGCACGAAGGTTTAGGTCATGGTGAAGGCACCACTCCGCCAGTGAATAAAGCGCCCATTGCCAATGCTGGCGCGGATGTGAATGTCACCGGTCCCGCCGATGTGACGCTCAATGGTAGCGGTTCGCGCGATCCTGAGAATAGCGCGCTGACGTATCTTTGGACGCAAGTGTCTGGCCCAGCAATTGCCATCGCGAATGCGGATATGGCGAATGCGACTATTCAACTGGGAGCAACCCAAACCGATGTCGCCTATGGTTTTAGCCTTAAAGTCACCGATCCTGAAGGGCTATTTGCCAGCGATACTGTGCTGGTGACGAACAAGGCTGATACGCCTAATCAAGCACCTGTAGTGACTCTGGCTCCGACTACGACAGTTGAAGCGGGTAAAACCGTCAGTATAGTGGCGAATGCTTCCGATGCAGATGGTGATGCCTTAACCTACGCTTGGACTGTGCCCGCAGGCGTGTCGGCAACCGGGCAAAATAGTGCCACGTTAGTAGTTACTGGCCCCAATGTTACCGAAGCGACCCGCTATGGTTTGAGCGTGCTGGTTTCCGATGGTGCCTTAGATGCGAGCGCATCGACTAATCTGACCGTGACGCCAAAAGTGGTCGGTGGTGGTTGCGATGCAACTGATCCCAATGCCGGTAACTATCCTGCTTGGCAAACCAGTGTGGTATACAACACGGGTAATACTGTGAGTCATAGTCAGTTGGTATGGAAAGCAAAGTATTGGACTCAGGGCAATACGCCATCTCGCACCGCAGACCAATGGCTGCTACTCAGCCAAGTTGATCTCGGTTGGGATGCAGGTGTGGTGTATAACGGCGGTCAAACTACTCGCTATAACGGTCGTGTATGGAAGGCGAGTTACTGGACTAAAGGTGATGTACCGGGCGTTGCGGCGGTATGGGTTGATATTGGCGCGGCAACCTGCCAGTAATTATCCAAAATTTTGATATTATTGGTTAAAAAATAAAGCCCTGCGAAGATTCAGGGCTTTTTTCTTTATTAAGTGTTAGGTTTTTTTATGAATACAGCCGAATGTGTTAAGACAGACTCATTGAAGACTGATTTAATCAATCTTAAGCAGTTCCACATCAAAAATTAACACAGAACCACCACCAATCTTGCCCGTGCTACGGTTACCGTAGGCGAGTTCACTGGGAATAAAAAACCGCATTTTATCGCCAACAACCATAAGTTGTACGCCCTCGGTCCAACCTTTAATCACCCGATTAAGCGGAAATGCGATGGGTTCGCCGCGATCAACCGAACTGTCAAACACAGTACCGTCAATCAAAGTGCCATGATAATGGACTGTCACTGTATCGCTGGCTTTAGGATGAACTGTGCCATCGCCCTGAGTTAATACTTGATATTGCAAACCTGAAGCTGTGGTGATCACATCTTCTTTGGTTTTGTTTTGTGTTAAAAACTCATTGCCTAAACGGATATTTTCTTGGGCGGCTTTTTGGCCGTTCATCGAGGTAAAGAAGTAAAAAATCACCCCAGCAATCACCACAACGGCAAGTAACATTTTCATATAAAGAGCACCTTAGTTAATTTTTGCCATATTATCAGTTTTTTAGCATCAGATGCTATCGGCACTCGCGTGTGCGTTGAGCGGGATATCTGGTGCTACCAGTTCAAACCGTTAAAAACTCCCTCAAGACTTTATCCTGCTTTAGAGATCGCTTAATCTGTGGGCTTAAGACTCAATAAAAATTCAATAAAAACAAATAAGAACTAGGGCGTGTTGACGTTTTAGTTCAGATAATAAACAAGGAAAGTCTATGTTAAACAAAGCGGCAAAACCTCTGGTCAAACTCGTCGACCGATATCTACCCGATCCTTATATTTTCGTGCTTTTACTTACCTTAGTCGTATTAATTGCTGCTGTGGTCGCTGAACATAAAACCCCGCTGGAAGTCATCAATTATTGGGGCGATGGTTTTTGGACGCTGTTAAGTTTTTCGATGCAGATGCTGTTAGTGCTGGTGGCAGGATTTATGTTGGCAAGCTCGCCGCCGATTAAAAAGCTGCTCGATGCCATTGCTGGATTGGCTAAGTCGGCACCACAAGCCATTATTTTAGTGACTTTGGTGTCACTGGCCGCCAGTTGGATTAACTGGGGTTTTGGGCTAGTGGTGGGCGCGTTATTTGCCAAAGCCTTAGCTCGCAAAGTAAAAGTGGATTATCGGCTGCTGGTCGCCAGCGCCTATTCCGGCTTTGTGGTTTGGCATGGTGGGCTTGCGGGTTCGATCCCATTAACCATAGCGACGGTGGGGCATTTCTCTGAATCGCAAATCGGTATCATCCCTACCAGTGACACTATTTTCGCGAGTTATAATTTATTGTTAGTGGCAATTCTGTTTGTGGTCATGCCCTTAGTGAATCGCTTTATGTTGCCTGAAGATAAGGACAGTGTTTATGTTGACCCAAGCGCCCTTGATGACAAAGACGCTGAACTTGATGCTTCGGCGTTAGAGCTTAACTCTGCAAATGTGAGCGAGCGTCAGCCTGAAAGCCGTCCTGCGGATAAGTTAGAAAATAGCCGTTTACTCGGCTGGAGCGTCGGTGGCGCTGGGCTTGTATACTTAGGTTATTACTTTTGGGTGCAGGGCGGCAGCTTAAACCTCAATTTAGTGAACTTCTTATTCCTGTTCCTCGCCATCCTTTTACATCAAACACCACGCAGTTTATTAACCAGCTTGAATGAGGCCATTAAGGGCGGCGCAGGTATTGTTATCCAATTTCCCTTTTATGCGGGCATTATGGCTGTGATGGTGCAATCGGGTTTAGCTCAAAGTATTTCGGAAGGTTTTGTGGCCATCGCTAGCGCCGAGAGCCTGCCATTTTGGAGCTTTATCAGTGCAGGAATTGTGAATATTTTTGTGCCATCGGGAGGTGGCCAATGGGCGGTGCAGGCACCGATTATGTTACCCGCCGCACAAGCTTTAGGTGCTGATGTCGCTCGGGTCGCAATGGCCGTTGCTTGGGGAGATGCGTGGACTAACTTGATTCAACCTTTCTGGGCACTGCCCGTGCTGGCGATTGCAGGCTTAAAAGCGCGGGATATTATGGGCTTTTGTTTAATGCAATTGATGATCACTGGCGTGATTATCAGTATCGCGTTGAGCTGGTTCTAAAGGCAAAGTGACAGCCAATTTTGCATTTTAGAGAAAGTGTTGGGCAATTTTAAATTGCCCTTTTTATTGGTGATGAATGATTAAAACCACTTTTGTGGGTATTGTCGGCGGCAAAGTAAGTTGTGATACAGCCAACCAAAAGCCAGAATGAGCGCAACACCACTGGCGACGGGCATATACAGAAAATCCCAATGCTGCGCCGTGAGCATAACGACCAGAGGATTAGCTCCCGCGGGTGGATGCACAGTATGAGTTAACATCATGACCGCTATGCCTAATCCGACCGCAAGCCCTAAGGCTAGCGGGGAGACTCCTAAAGTATTTAGAATGATCAGTCCAACCAAACTCGTGAGTAAGTGGCCGCAGAGAATGTTTCTCGGTTGAGCGAGTGGACTTTCTGGCAAGGCAAACAACAACACCATAGTGGCACCAAAGGGGGCCATCAACCAAATGGTTTGCGGTGTTAGCTGTTCAAGCGTCGCTAAACTACTGATACACAACGTGGCTCCACACCCAGCGAGCAAGGTCATCTTTAGATTCTGTGGATTGATTCTTTGCATCTTTTCTCCCATTAATGGCTTGTTTTAAGCCCTTATTTTGATCATGAATTGTGGACGTGAATGCTCAGGCAAACCATCGCCGCTAACATGCTGTGGTGTTCCGTGTTCACTCTTGATTTCACTATTAACTTAATTTAGTTACCGAAGTAGATAGACTTGTCTACCTATGTGAATATCTCACGAGTAGACTGACTTGTCTACTCGTGAGAACATAGGACTCATAAACATAGGACTCATATTTGTTAGCTAAGATTTGCTAACGAATGTTTACCAAAGAAGAGGAATGAGTTGATGCAGGGCACTGAGATTCAGGCAGGTACGCCATCGGATAAACGGCAGCAATTGGTCACTACCGCATTTAAACTGTTTTATTTTCAAAGTGTGCATGGGGTGGGGATTAACCAGATTCTGCAGGAATCGGCGATCGCCAAAAAGACCCTGTACCACCACTTTGCCAGTAAAGATGAGTTAGTTGAAGCCGTGGTTCGCTATCGTGATGAGGTATTTTATCAATGGCTTAGCGAGCGAGTGAACGCATTGCCAGCGGGACGGGAGGGCATTGGTGGGTTATTTATCGCGCTCGATGATTGGTTTAATCAAAGAGTGCCGCAACTGTGTGAGTTTCGCGGCTGTTTTTTTATCAATGTCAGCGCCGAATTTACTGAGCCGAGCCATCCAGTGCACCAACTCTGCGCCCTGCATAAACTGCGAGTGGCGAGTTTAATTGAACAGCAAGTATCGGCATTGGGCTTGCCAGAAGCTAAGACCCAATTTCTCGTTGCGGCAATAGGTTTACTCAAAGAGGGTGCGATAGTGTCGGCGCAACTAAAAGGTGACACTCAGTCTGCACTGTTGGCGTTGTCTGTGGTAGATCAGTTGATCGATGCCGCGACTCATGCTGCTTAGACTGCCACCCTCAGATGGCGATTCTTAGATAAGGCGCCTCATATAAAAGCCTTTGTATAAAAGCCCTTAAATAAGAGCATTAGATAAACATATCTACGGCGCCGGTTTTTATGCCATAACCCAGCACGGCTAAGTTGGCGACAACGGTGAGCCAAAAGACGTTTCTAAATGAGGCTTTAACGGACTTGTGTCTTAACAGGTTTTGGGCAAATAGAGCGCCTGGCCAACCGCCCATGAGGGCGAGCAGATGTAATGTGCTTTCTTTAGTACGCCATTTGTTACGTTTAGCGGCGGATTTATCGATGGCATAGGCGATAAAGGTGAGCAGGCTTAGTGTGAGGTACATGCCCGCAATCCCGACTGGCAACATATGTTGCTGCGCTGCGCCGATTAAGCCAGCAAGAAAAATCAGCACTAATAACAGCGGCATAAGGCTTGAGCCTGAAGTGGCTGCATTGGACTTTTGAGTGCGACCACTTTGGGCGCGACTGTTCTGAGCGCGACCGCTTTGTGCTCGACTCTTTTGAGAACGATTGGTTTGAGGTGAAGCGCTGTTGCCCGTTTTGGTAGTTTTTTTGTTTGTCATTATCTGGTATCAATCTCGTGTCAGTGTTTTTAAGCTTGCTTGTGTTCTTGTGATGCCGTGTATTTTTTAAACGCGAGGTGGCGCCAAAGTTTCTCTAGCGGCCCTTGCTTGAAATAGCGTAAGTACAGGCTGGCTAACAATAATTGCACTACTGAATAAACGAGCGCCATGGCCATGTATCCCCATCTATCTAAGCTCAATAGCAATTCGGGAGCTAAGTGTCTAAACACTAACACGCCAACGATGGATTGCAGAATATAGAGACTAAACGCGAGTTTGCCAACATTTTGCAGCGGAGTCAGTATATTAGGATTATTCTGGCAAACTTTAACTATAATATGAATGTAAATCAGCGCCATAGGAATAGCACTTAGCATGATTAACACATCTGAAAACGCAACGAGAATGGTATTTTTCGTTAAACCTAAGATGGTATCAAGCAGTGATAGCGTTACGCTTGCTAGCACTAACTTTACCAGTACCGATTTGCTAAAACCCCGCTCAAAAGTCCCCTGTTGATACAAGGCCATGCCGAGCAACATCAAGCCAGCTGTAAACCACATTATGGTAAAAGGGATCACCAGTGCCATATAGCCAACTTGCATCAATTGCAGTAATAGTTGGTCGGCATAGCCTGAGGTCCATGCACTGTATTGCTCTGCAAATAGACTCGATTCTCGAGTGAAAGGTTCATCGCTGCCCGTAAGGCTAACCAGCGTAATGATAACTAAGGCGCTTAAAATAAAAATATTCGCTTTGCGCTTAAGGGCTTCAATACTTAAATCTTTGTAACACAAAGCTAAAAATCCGCTGATGCCATAGGTGAACAAAATATCACCTGACCAAATAAAAATGCCGTGGAGTAGGCCAAATACAATTAACCATTTTAAACGTGATCGCAGTAGGGGGTAAGCTTCTAGGCCTTTGGCGCTAAATCGCTGATATTGAATAAAAAGCCCGACGCCAAACAAGATGGAAAACAGACTGATAAAGCGTGCCTCGATGAAAAAGTTACTGAACACTTTGATTATGTGATCCGACAGCGGCTGTGTTTCATGGGGCGCATAGCCAAAAAATGTAATGCCCATAAAATAGATATTCATAAAAAATATCCCCAACACGGCTAAGCCGCGAATAGCATCGAGGTTGGCATTACGCTGTGCGGGTATCGTCATTACAACAGGCTGCGTGGAGTCTGATCTTGACCAAGGGTCTTTAGGTAAGTTTTCTGGCACGTTAGCTGAGTTCCTTTCGCTAGTAGACATGTTCCACTTTTCACTGGAATTTGGGAGGGCTAGCCTAGCAGGCGCTAGCCCCCAATGAAATACAGCCAACACAAAAAGTAAAATACAGGAAAGGTAGAAAGTGAACTAGCGCCAACGTAAAAAGTGAAATACAAAAATGCAGAAACGGATTGAGAAGACTGTCGAACCATTACTCGCCGATATCTTCGTTCCAGAGTGTGGGATTACTGGCGATAAAGTCCTGCATCAATTGTTTGCACTCGGCATTATCGACCACAGTGACATCCACGCCGCGGGATTTTACATAGGCTTCTGGCCCTTGGAAGGTAGCGTTTTCACCGACGATGACTTTTGGTATGCCATAAAGTAATACTGCGCCGCTGCACATATCGCAGGGCGATAGGGTGGAATACAAGGTCGCCCTTTGGTACTCGGCGGCGCTAAATCGGCCGGCATTTTCGAGACAATCCATTTCGGCATGCAGTACTGAACTGCCTTTTTGTACCCGTTTATTGTGGCCGCGCCCGACGATTTTGCCATCGATCACTAATACCGAACCAATGGGGATGCCGCCCTCGGCGAGTCCTTGTTTGGCTTCTTCAATGGCTGCCGCTAAAAATTCATCCATCTTGATATCCTTAAAATATGAACCCTGAGTATTGAACTCAGCATAGCACTCGTTTGGGAGACAATCTAAATGGTTTTGATTTGTTGCTTCAATAAGTCCCTCAGGCTATCGAGAATTGGCAGCGAAGCCATTTCTGGCCGATAAATCAGGCAGATATCGGCGGAGATGGTTTGTTTTAACTTAATAAACTTTACCCTAGGCCAAGGTTGTGAAGCATAACTTTGCGGCACTATGGATACCCTGTTATCGGCAGCGATGATAGCCATCAAGCTATTGGGCTCGACCATTTCCTGTACTAATTGCGGCATAAATCCTGCGGCCTGACAGCTGGCGATAATCAAATCGCTAGAGGCGGAATTGGCACGGCTGAGTAAGGTAAAAGGCTCATCTTTGAGTTCACTCAAGTCGATGCTTTTACGTCTGGCTAAGGGATGCTTACTTGCCAGTGCTAACACCATAGGTTCGCTGGTGATGGTTTCGGCGAGAAGGTGCGGCAAATTTAAGGTGTCGGCGTAGCGCACTAGGCCAAAATCGATTTCTTGATGTGCTAAGGCGACTTTTTGAGTTTCAGGTGATAACTCTTGAAATATCAGCTCATTATCAGGGCATTGCTTACGAAAGCTTTTCAGTATGTCACCAAATCCCATCCAAAACAGCGAGCTCATGATGCCAATCCGAATATGGTTTCTATCGAGTCGCCCAAGCTGAGCCACTTGTTCCAATGAGGTATTCACCAGTTCGAATATTTGCTCGCACTTCTCTCTTAACAATTGGCCATAGGGCGTGAGCTCGACCTGACGAGTGCTGCGGGTGAACAGCTCAACGCCAAGGAGCGATTCTAACTCTTTGATTTGTGCGCTCAGCGGAGATTTCGATAAATGCAGTTGCTCGGCGGCCGCGGTAAAGTTTTTCACTTCAGCCACTCGATGGAAATACCGCCGCATCTTCAAGGTGACGAGTTCAGGTGCGTTTATCTTGCTCATCTTTGGCTCACCATTTTCTAGTTATTGTCATTTTTATCAGCACAATAGTGCGATTAATCGCGATTATTTGCAACCCTAAGCCCGCTTATACTGAGGGTCGTTTACTCTTTCATTCCTTTGCTATGAGGTACCTTGTATGAGCCATGATCCTGTTATTAATGCCCTTGCGACGATTCGAGCCCGTAAACCGAATTTCTCTCCCCGTGCAGCTATGATTTTGGGCTCAGGGCTTGGCGCGTTTGCCGATAATTTAGATAATAAAGTGGTGATCCCCTATGAAGAGTTAGACGGTTTTCCTGTGAGTACCGTCGTCGGTCACTCGGGAGAGCTCGTGCTCGGCAGCTTACATGGCATCGATATAGTGTGCATGAAAGGCCGCGGGCATTTTTACGAGCATCAAAGCATGAAGGTGATGACGACGCCTGTGCGTACTTTCAAACGGTTAGGGTGTGAATTGTTACTCGTGACTAACGCTGCGGGTTCATTACGGCCAGAGCGGATCGGCGTGGGATCATTAGTGATTTTCAGCGATCACATCAATACTATGCCGGGTACGCCCATGACGGGCGCAAATGATGATAACTACGGCCCACGCTTTTTTAGCCTAGCCAATGCTTATGATAAAGATCTGAGAGTAGAAGCCTTAAGTGTCGCAAAAGCCGCAGGCATTGAAGTGAATCAAGGGGTCTTTGTGTCTTACTCTGGCCCGTGTTTTGAAACCGCGGCTGAAATCCGCATGATGCAAATTATCGGTGGCGATGTAGTGGGAATGTCCGTGGTGCCAGAGGTGATTTCGGCGGCGCATTGTGGTTTGCCCGTGTTGGCTGTGTGCGCTATTACCAATATGGCAGAAGGATTGGGGGACGTGCAGTTATCCCATGAACAAACCTTAAAGTGTGCCAAGCTTGCTGAAGCCGACTTTATCCGTTTAATTGAGCAATTTACCGCAAGCCATTTCGCTTAATATTTTGCATAACGGTGCAGCTATATTGCGATAGGGCTGGGATTTTAAAAGCTCGTATCTAACAGTTCGTACTTAAACGTGAGCGAGCAAGGCGCCGCGCAATTCAGTTCACCGAATGTTTTTGCGAAATACGGCTGAAGGTTAAAAAGTAAAGGGAGCAAAGCTCCCTTTTTAAATGCTGACATTAAGTGTAAGTCTTGATTCAAAGCGTTTATTTTTGCGGTTTTTCTGAAATCCACAATTTGATATGTCCTTTCACCACAACCACTCCTTGGGTGTCGTAGGCGGTGACGGGGACCAGCATATCGCCGGGAGTCCATTGCTCTGGGGTCACTTCGGCGACACATAAAATATCGCTGCCTGCTTTAGCCGTATAATCCAAACTCATGCCCTTAGGTATCCAACGTAAATGTTTTGGAATAGAGGCTTCGGCCATCACGCCCATGGCCATTTCTAGACCATTACAAATCGCAATCACATGCACAGTTTTTATATGATTATGAACGGCATGGCGTTTTTTAATTAAACAGGCGCAATGATTAAGGCGTAATTCAGTGATCAGTGGTTTGATGGTGCCGAAATAGGGCGCCATGCGTGAAACCATGATTGAAAACAGTTTTTGGCCGAAGGGATAACGGCGAGTTTTGTGGTAGAGCGCGAGCACTTTATTAGGTTTTTGTTCTGCAGTGCTAGAAGAGTCTGTCTGGCTCATGGTCATCCTTAATAATGGTGCAAAGGGGTGTTGTTATCTTGAGCCTGTTCCAAGTTGAGCTTGGGTTGCTCTGGTCGGATGAGTGTAACATTAGGATAACAACAAATACCAGTCGGCTTAATTAAGTAAACTTCATTTCGCGGTTTTAAGTGTAACACCGTATAATTGCGGCCAATTTGTCGTGTAGCGGCAATGGCATGTTGATTTAACTACAAGGACTCACAGTGAAATATTTGCTGACGTATTTTAAGGGAATGGCCATGGGCGCTGCTGATGTTGTGCCTGGCGTTTCGGGCGGCACCATAGCGTTTATTACCGGTATTCTCGATACTTTGCTCGATAGTGTAAAACGCATTAATCCTTCCCTTTGGGGCGTAATCAAGTCGCAGGGCATAAAAGGGGCATTTTCCCATATTAATGGTGGCTTTTTAGTGAGTCTGCTGGCGGGGATCCTGACCAGTATTTTTACCTTTGCGAAGCTGATTTCTTGGTTGTTGGCGGTACATCCCATCCCGATCTGGTCGTTCTTTTTTGGGCTTATTCTTATCTCTGTCGTGCATATGCTTAAGCAAGTGAGTGGTTTCACTGTGGCACGTTTAGGGTTATTTGCGCTTGGTGTGCTGGCTGCATGGGCGATTACTGTGCTGAATCCGGTCGCGGTAGAAGCCAGTTACATGAATATCTTTTTCGGCGGCGCGATTGCGATTTGCGCTATGGTATTGCCAGGAATTTCAGGCAGTTTCATCTTATTATTGTTAGGGTTATATCCTGTGGTCCTCGCTGCCGCTAAAAATATTCAGCTGGATATTTTGGCCTGTTTTGCTGCTGGTGCCGTGATGGGATTACTGACGTTCAGCCATTTATTGTCGGCGCTGCTGCGTAAATACCATGATGCCACTATCGTGTTTCTAACCGGATTAATGTTAGGTACCTTAGGTAAAATTTGGCCATGGAAAGAAATCTTAACTTGGCGGACCAACTCCCACGGCGAACAAGTACCTTTGCTGGAGCAAAATATTTCCCCGCTTAATTTTGAGCAAGTAACGGGTCAGCCTTCACAACTGATGTTAGCCATTGTGTGTATGTTAGCGGCGATTGCACTGGTTTGGGGGTTAGAGAAAGTGGGCAAAAGAGATTAGCCCTTTGTTACCTCAACATCATATTCAATAAAAGCAGCGAGATACGCTGCTTTTATTTTTTTGCTCATATGCTCATCTTACTTGAATCAGGTCAGCTTTCGACTTTAGGGCAATGTCATTTTAGCCCTGTTTTGGTTACAATCACAGTTCACATTTAGCGTACTCAGTCGACGTTATGTTCCAGTTTAAACTCAGTGAGAGTTTGCAGTTACGATAAGGATATACTTGTGGATAAAAAACAGGTCTCGTGGGGCGGTGTAGCGCTGGCGATTTTTGCTTTGGGTCATGTGGTTAACTTACTCATAGATAAACAGGATTCTGATATATCGCCCGAATTAAAACAGCAAATTTCTGACACGATCTTGGCTCACAGATCACCATCCACCGCGAATAATTCATTAACGTCCATCCCGAGCAATCTTGAGGTGGTCGACGATTCTACCAAAATCCCTATGCCTGCCCAGTTAGCCCAGGTGAGTCAAATCTACAGTAATCTCAGTGCATTTGCGGCACTCAAGCAAGACGGTACTGTGGTGGCATGGGGCGATGCTGAATGTGGTGGCGATATCAATAATGCCGCAGAGCCTCTGGTCAATGTAAAAGAGTTATACGCGGCGGAGAATACCTGTGGTTTTGCGGCCTTAACCCGTGATGACAAACTTATCCCTTGGGGGATGGGGATGAAGCAAGTGCTGACAGGCGTTCGTTCTTTTGTGTTGGCAGAAGGGCTTTATGCGGCCATCAAACAAGATGGTAGTGTAGTCAGTTGGTCTAATCTGGATTCAACACCAGCCGAACTGCTCTCGGGTCAATATGCTGCGCCTGCGATGACCAATATTGATTTTGTGTTGATTAATAAAGGTGCCTTTGCTGCTTTAAAGCTGGGGGGAGCAGTAGTGACTTGGGGCGATGCCGCTTATGGTGGCGATAGTCGCCACGTGGCCTCTGAGCTTAACCATGTTGATCTGCTCTATGCCAACAATAATGCTTTTACCGCGAGGACGGCGACGGGAAAATTAGTGTCTTGGGGCGGGGTCGGCGATGATCAAAAAGGCCGCGAACAACTGGCAAAACTCAGCCAATTAGCGCCTGCCGTGAAAGTTGTCAACACGGATCATGGGTTTGCGGCGCTGCTGGCGGATGGCAGCGTATATACCTGGGGTGAGGGCGAATTGACTGAGTATCACGTCGCGTTTCCAGCGCGTTTATCTACTACAAAACGCGCCAATAAAGTGATTGATATTTATGCAAATCGTGGCGCGTTTGCCGCCTTAACCATCAGTCGTCAACTGCACGTATGGGGCAGTAAATTCAATGGTGCCGATACATCAGTCCTACAGGATAAGTTGCAAAAAGTGCACAAGGTTTATCCCTTTGAGGAGGGGTTTGTCGCGCTACGCAAGGATAATACGGCCATTGCTTGGGAAGGTTGGGACTTGGTAGACAAGCAACCACGTTATCAAGAAGTCACTCAGGTGAGTAAAGTGGTGACCTATGAGCGGGAGTTTGCCTTTTTAAAACAGGATGGCACTGTGGTTGATGGCCACTCTGGACCCAAAACTGAAATCACCCAAGCAACGGATATTTTCCCGACAGGCTTAGGGTTTACGGTTAAACGCCAAGATGGTTCGATTGCGGTGTGGATGGGAGGCGAGGCTGCGTTAACATTAGATAAACAAGCCGTTGATTTGAGCCAAATGCGCGACATTCGCAGCAATTTGCTCGATGCCATTGCCTTAATGGCCGATGGCACAGTGCAGGCATGGAATATGATGGGCTTTAGCGGACAAGCTGCGCAATAACAAGCGCAATCACAAGTGCAAAAATAATAAAACGAAAGGGCTAAGGTTATTTACACCTTAGCCCTTTCTATTTAGGCGAGTTTTTTCTCGCTTTAAGCTTGATTGGCTTTGATTTCCCGTAGATAGCGATAAATCGAATGCACAGAAATCCCCAATCGAGTTGCTGCTACTTGGGCACTGTCCTTGAGTTCGAAAATCCCTAACTCGTGGAGTTGATTGACGATTTCGCGACTCTTTTGTGAAGGTGAAATCGCGGGATTCGCGCGAACCTCATGGTTCACACTGTCGATAGTGCTATGGAGCGCTTCATCAATATTGCGGGCAAACACTTCGGGCGAGCTGGTCAGTTCGCTGCCAAGGAGTTGCTCTGGCATCATAGTGCGCAGAACTGATTGCAGTGGTGCATCCATGTCGCTGTTAATACACAGCAAACCTATGGGCTGATTTTTACTGTTACGGATCACAGTCGTAATTGATCTTAGCGTCTTACCATTGGCACATTTAGTCAGGTAAGAGTTGGAAATATCCTGACCGGTTTTGAGCTTGAGCAGGGCAAGGTTGGTTATTGGAGCACCCACTTCACGGCCTGTGACATGGCCATTGGCAATTTTGACCACAGACGGATGTTTCGCATCTAGGCTGTGCAATACCACTTCTGTGTGTTGACCATACATGGCAGCGATGCCATCGACGATATTTTCGATGGATTTCAGAATATCCAGATCACTTTGCGTTAAATCTTGCAGTTTCACAATTTCAACCTTTAGTTATTAACCCGCCAATATTCAGCGGGTTAAAATCATCATGCCGACATAATATCGATAATAGTGACATCTGTGGATGACATGCCATTGAGGATCATTTTGCCAATGTTTTTAATGGTTTTCTCTACATCGGTAGCAATAATACCTTGGCCTGAGACATTGTGACTACTGAGCGCCATCAGAAATGAGCGCACGGCCGCACTGGATGAAGTGCTAACCTTCATGGCGCAGGACGCTTTAGCGCCGTCACACACCATGCCTGAGCTGTCGCTGATCACGTTTTGAATCGCGAAACAGGATTGTTCGAACGAGCCACCAGCTAAATACACCATGGCCATAGAAGCGGCTGCGCTGGTGACGGTATTGCCACAAAATGCCGACAGTGGTGGGTAATGGGACTTGATATAAATCGCCCCTAGATGGCTCATAATTAAGGCGCGGGCGAGTTTTTCTTCTGAAACCTTATAGCATTGTGCCGTCAATACCACAGGGATAGTTGCCGCTATGCCTTGATTACCACTACCAAGATTGCTCATGGCGGGCAAGTTCGCCCCGCCCATGCGAGCATCGGATGCTGCAGCAGTTAACATGACAATTTTGTTCAGTAAGTCTTCACCAATAATGCCGGCGGCTATGCCGCTTTTCATGGTGCGGCCGACTTCAAGCCCATAGGGATTCGCCATGCCTTCATCGGATAATTTGCCGTTTAGCTCAGAGGCTTCGAGAATGAATTTGATCTCTTCGAAGGGGACTTCTTGGGCGAAGCGATAAATGGACTCGATAGTGATATCCACGCCTTCACAGATGGAACCAGTGGCTTTAGCTTGCGTGCTATCGACACTGAAGACGGATTCGCCGTTGAGGCGCTTCTCGGCGATCAGTGTATGGCCGCCGCAGATTTTCACTAGGGCTTCGCGGTCGCCTTTTTTCGCGATGATACAACAATAGATAAATTCTGCTGTTTCGGTGCGCTCGACCGTCACCTTGCCCGCATCGATAAGGGCCTGTGCTCTGGCGACTTGTTCTGGCGTGATCACAGCCAATACTTCTAAGCCCGCATCCGGATTACCCGCAATGGCGCCTGCTGCAGCGGCAATTGCCAGACCGATTTTGCCTGTGCCAGGCACAAACACGCCCATAGAGTTTTTATAAAGATTGTCAGACACTTGTACTGCAATTGAATCGGGTTCAACACCCAGCAAGGCGCGGGCGACGGCGGCGGCGTAAGCGGCGGCGATGGGCTCTGTGCAGCCTAATGCGGGCTTAACCACTTGTTTAATGATTTGAATATACTGCTGCCATTGGGGTTTCATGAGCTTACAACCTTATGTTAATGCTTAGATTTTAACGTGTGCTATCGCTTCAACTTCTACTTTAACGCCCAGCGGAAGGTCCTTCACTGCAAAACAGCTACGAGCTGGGCAGTCGGTTTTAAAATAGGTTTTATACACTTCGTTAAAGGCGGCAAAGTCATTGATCTCTGCAAGATAACAAGTGGTTTTAAGAATCGTTTCTAAGCTGCCACCACCCGCTTCGAGTACGTATTTGAGATTCTCTAATGATTGAATCGATTGCTCAGTAATCCCACCGTCAACTACGCTGCCTTTCTTTTTACAAACTGGGAGTTGGCCAGAGGTAAAAATGAGGTTGCCATAGGCTGTGCCATGGGAATAAGGGCCAATTGCCGCGGGTGCACGTTCTGCGTGAATAATGGTTTTCATTGTCTCTCCAACTTGCAAATAAAATTGAATGCCTAGGTCGGCGTATGTGCAACATTATTTGTATTTTTATGTTTTATTGCAATTATTTTTTAATGAATTTCATTTGTCACTGCAGTTTGTGCGCTATTTATCTCGTTTTCAGTCAAGTTGTGAGCTTTAACTCTTTGTTCAACAAAAGTTGAGTATTTTGATTGCTGAGTTTGTTTTGTTCAAATATATTTGCACAAAATAATACCAACTAGGTAAAGGTGAAATGATGGATGCAACAATTACTGCTGCACAGTGGAAAGCAGATACCCGCTTCGATAGTACGGATTGGGGCTGGATTATCATGAGTATCGGAATGGCGATTGGCGCGGGGATCGTATTCTTGCCTGTGCAGGTCGGTTTGATGGGGTTATGGGTTTTCTTACTGTCTGGCATTATTGGCTATCCTGCCATGTATATGTTCCAACGGTTGTTTATCAATACCTTAGAGGAATCTCCAGAATGTAAGGATTACCCGAGTGTGATTTCGGGTTACTTAGGTAAAAACTGGGGTATGTTGTTGGGTGGTTTGTATTTCATCATGTTGGTCATTTGGGTGTTCGTTTATTCAACGGCCATTACAAACGACAGTGCCTCATTTTTGCAAAGTTTTGGGGTCACCAAAGCGTTATTGTCAGAAAATCCTTTCTATGGTTTAGCCTTGATCTGCGGTCTTGTTGCTTTAGCCTCCCGCGGTGAGAATCTTTTGTTTAAGATCTCTACTTTTATGGTACTGACTAAGTTGGGCGTTGTCGCCGTGCTAGGGTTATTGATGGTGGATAAATGGGATATCAATAATATCGGCGCTATCCCAGCAACGGGAGATTGGTTAAAAGATGCGGTCGTTATGCTGCCCTTTACGCTAACATCGATTCTGTTTATTCAAAGTTTAAGCCCTATGGTGATTTCATACCGTTCGCGGGAAAAATCCCTTGCGGTAGCGCGCTTTAAAGCGATGCGCGCCATGAACATTGCCTTTGGCGTCTTGTTTGTCGTGGTGTTCTTTTATGCCGTGTCATTCACCCTAGCAATGGGACATGATCAGGCCGTGCGTGCATCGGAAGAAAATATCTCGGCTCTTGCTATGGTTGCCCAAGGTATGCAGGGACAAACACTGAAATTGCTGAGTTTAACCTTGAATATTTTTGCGGTGATGACGGCTTACTTTGGCGTATATCTCGGTTTTAGGGAAGCTTGCCAAGGTTTGACCATGAACATGCTGCGCCGTTATATGCCTGAAGATCGTATCAACAAAAAGCTTGTGGGTTACGGCATTATGATTTTTACCATTCTATTATCTTGGGGCGCGATTGTGTTGAATGCGCCAGTGCTGAGCTTTACGTCGATTTGTAGTCCAATTTTTGGTTTAGTCGGTTGTTTGATCCCCGCTTATTTAGTGTACCAAGTACCTGCATTACATAAGTACAAGGGTGTGTCGCTGTATATCATTATTATCACAGGCTTATTGCTGTGCGTATCTCCCTTCTTAGCGTTTAGTTAACACGGATGTTTAGTTAACACGGATAAAGTGGTACAAAAAGATAAGCTTTAAGGAATTAAAAACCGGTATTAAGTGTAAACTCAATACCGGTTTTCTATGTTGAGCAATCATTTCGATAATGCTCTATGGTCAAAGTTTGAATTGAGATGTGGCGTTTTTTAGTTCATCGGCAAAATCGACTAATCCCTCAGAAACATTGCGAACCTGCGAAAGAATTTGTAATGTCTGTTCGAATGAAGCGTTCATATTGACGACGTTATCGACCACTTGGGAAGCGACCGAGGCTTGTTCTTCCGTTGCCGAGGCAATGTGGGTATTCATACTATTGATACTGACAATCTGCTGCTGAATTGATTTCAATGCACTGCCCGTGTTTTGGGCATTGGTTTCATTTTCTGATGATTTAGACATGGCCACATTCATGGTACTAACCGAAGAAATAGCCGCCGTTTTAAGGTTTTGTAACACATGACGGATTTCTGTGGTTGCATCTGCGGTTTTAGAGGCGAGGGCACGGACTTCATCCGCTACCACGGCAAAGCCCCGTCCTTGCTCACCCGCGCGGGCGGCTTCGATGGCGGCATTAAGTGCCAACAGGTTGGTTTGCTCGGCAATAGAGGTAATCACATTTAAGATAGAAGTGACATTTTCTGTATCTCTGGCGAGCTCGTTGATCGAGTTAGAAGCCGCCTGAATTCCTGTATTTAATTGCTGTGAAATATCGATGGTACGCTGAACGACTGTCATACCTTGCATCGCTTCTTTCTCCGCGACCTGTGCTGCACTGGCGGCTTGGCGGGCATTTTGTGAGATTTCGATGACAGAGTGACGCATGTCTTCCATTGAGACTTGTACTGCGCTGGCATCATGGCTTTGCCGCTGGGTGGCATGCGTCGCATCTTCCATGCGCTGTTTCAGTGAGCGCGAGCTATCAAGTAAGGGATCGGTAACATTCACCACCCTTCGAATAGAATCTCCGAGCAAGCGAAGAAATCGATTGAAGTTACTTGATACTTGGCCGAGTTCATCGCTACCAGATACTTTGAGCTGATGACTAAGATCGCCTTTTCCATCGGCCAGCTCACTCAGTGACTGGGCGACATTACGCGCAGATGAGCTGATAGCACGTGCAATGGCAATAGTGACAATCAACATCACGATCAGCAAAGCGATGCCGATGGAGAGGGTGAGCCACAAACTTTGCGCAGATCTGTCGCCAGCTTCTTTTATCGATTGTTTAAATTCGAGTACTTTGCTTTGTTTGTAATCTTGTATTTCATTAAGTACAGCTTCATAGGCTTGGGATTTTTCTTGGCTGATCTGGCCAATGTTTGCCATATCAATCGTACCCGCCAACATGCCTTTAGCCAGCTTAATCGTCATGTCGTTATAGCGGGTTAATTTAGCAGATAGATTACTGAGTTTATTGGCTTGTGAGGGATCGACACTATCTAATTGTTGCAGGTTTTTACGTAAAGATTCATACATAGTACCTGCATTCGTTAACAGGTCTTCGTCGGCAAAAGAAACCGATTGAGTGTAAAGTTCATCGAGTCGTTGGATAAAAAACACGTTTTGATTGGCGAGTTCAACTCTTTGGTAAACTTGCTGCTCCATATAATTAAGTGTGGTGCGATTTTTATTTATGGAGATGACACTAATGCTTAAGTTTAAAGCGAAAATGATGACAGCTAAAATAAATATCGCGATAACTTTTTTAAAAATAGAAATATCATTAAAGAAATTCATCCCTTGCCCCCAAGTTGTGCCGAGCTTGAGCTCGGCACTCCAATCTAAAACTCGGCAATAACTTTTACCGAATCATTGGCCTCACTACTATCAATATAGCCAATAATATTGGGGTTCGATGCAACTAATTTTATCATCTCCGCCCCACTAGTGACTTCCTTGGGTGGCGTTCCTTTGCCTGTAAATACTTTTTGTGACCAATATGACTTAAGTTGGCTGGATGACTTGCCCAGCACTTTAGTATCAAAGGTTTCCCTTAAGGGCATAGCACTGTCAAGATTGACCGGCACGGCCTGCGCTCCACCAGGAAAGGTCTTTGTTTTCCCTAGAAAAATATTTTCAATAACCTTTTGGTCGACAGTGTCTGCATTACTGGGATGAACGATGACAACCACACCAGCAAATAGTGGCATTGAGACTAAGCTGAGTAGGATTAAGCAAAGTAACTTATTCATTTCTCTCTCCTAAAATACTAAGTCAATGCCAAGACTGATGGATTTCGAATCCCCTGCGACTTTCATGCCTGGGCCACCGTCATCTTTAACGTCATCATACTGAATTTTAAAGGCCGCCGAAGGATGGAAATCCCAACGTATACCTGCAGAACTTGTATGGTGAACTTCACCGCCTTCACCATCATTGAAGTCCGAATAGGAAATGTAAGGCATTACTGAATCGATACGATAGCCGAACGAGAGAAGATAAGTATCTAGATTACTCCCATCGAGATCTAAGCGGTTAAGCTCAGATAAAAAAAGGAAATTCTCATAATCTATATTAACGGATAGGCCATAAAACTTACCCGTACGTTGGTTGCTACCATTCCATTCCTGCTGAATACCACCAATATAACGTTCGTTAGTATATTGCATATGCGTGAGGCGAATATCTAACCAATCTTTGTTGAATTGAACAACAATACCGCCTATATCCTTCCATACTTCTCGGGTATTTTCGAGGAAGAAAAAATCAGATAAAAGCTTATTAGGTTCGCTATCTTCGCTACCGTAATAAACTTGTCCAGACATAGTCCAGTCGCCAATTAAATAGTTATATAAGGCGCTGACACCTGTGTAGTTAAATATTTGCCATGTGTAGTTATCTGCGGGTGGACGTATCCAAGGATAAGCATATCCAACATCAAAAAAGTCACTGTAATAGTAGAGCGGTAAGCGTTTTTTACCTCCTTGTACTGTCCAATGATCATTGATCTCATAGGACAGATAAGCCCATTCAAAACTTGCCGAAAAGTCATCAGCCCCCCGAGAAACAACCTGTGCAGTGGCAGATAAACCTTCGAGCAAATCTGCTGAGAATTGAATACCAAATAAGGTATCGGGTTTGAAACTAATATCTTCATCATAGGCGCCAACGAGTGGATAGTCGGCGAGAAAGGTGGGGCCTAAATCAAACTCTGCAACGCCCGAACCTTCGAGAACTTGACCAGCAACAACTGAGGCAAAACCTGAAATGTTGACTTCTGCATAAGCGGTGGAGCTGAGCAAAAGTGAGCAAAGACCTAATGAAAGCTTATGTTTCATAAAAAAGCCCTTTAAGTGAGTATATTCGTTTTTAAGCCTAGAACAGGCACAAACATACGCAAACTTTTATTAAACATTTTTGCAACATGGTGGTCTGGCTCCCATTTTGAAAGATAAGTTTGATATTTTATGAGTAAAAAGCGTTAGGTAATTCGAGCTAACTTAAGTCAAAACTGTAAGTTCAATATTCTAAATTTGGAATGATTACTCAGCCATACCCATTAAACTGTTCAAGTGAGACTGTGATCTCCCTGAAAACTGTTTCGAAAATTTGCCAAAGAATATTATTGATTTTGCTAAATGAGAGACTCAAAGCTTGAGTGAAAAGTGGTGAGATAATTATCTTTATTAACAACATTAGCCAAAGCTAAATATGGTTGTTATTTAGCCTTTAGATTATAAAAATAACGCAATGGATACTTTTTATTAAACTAAAATTGGGCTTTTTACATAAAAATGCTCTAAATCTATCATTGATTATGCTTGTTAAGTCAACGTCGATATTTATTCCATTTTCATGTGTATGCCTGCGCTGTAGCATATTTTACTGAGTCTTTTTCTCCGATGTAGTGGTTTTATACTGTATGGTTAGCGGCTTGATTGCTGCACAGTGCTATAGCACCTATAATCTTGCTCTCTTATGTTGAGTTTCTCTTCTTTCTAAACATGATCCAATAAAAGGAATGCCATAATGCAAAGACGCAATTTTTTAAAAAGTGCGGCTATTTTGTCGACTGCGGGTTTTATCACGCCAGTACTGGCATCTTCCTCTAAATCGAGTGTCGTTGAACATAGCTCAAGCGATGGACGCCGCCGTTTTATCTTAACCAACACTTACCATCTTGTTGCCCCAGAAGGCTCTGAGGGTGTGGTTAAGTTGTGGATCCCTTTACCTGAAGACACGCAATTCCAACGGGTAAGTAAGTTGAATTTTACGGGCAGTTTTAAAGACGCCTATATCAGTTCAAACAACAGTTATGGCGCTAAAACCCTGTTTGTGACTTGGCCTGATGCCAAAGCGAACATGACAATAACGGTTGAGCTTGATATTGAAACGATAGATTGGGAACCCGTTAAAAGCGGCGCCTTAACCCATTACCGCACCCCAGAGCAGATACATTATCCTGTAGATGTTGAACGTTATTTGCTGCCGACTAAACACATGCAGATTAATGGTATTGTGAAGCAAACAGCAGATAAGATCGTTGGCAGCGAGACTGAACCACTGAAGCAAGCACGACTGATTTATCTTTGGGTTAGCGCTAATATGTTTCGCGATAATAGCGTGATTGGCTGTGGTACGGGTGATGTAGCAAGTATCCTCGAAAGTGGCAAGTTAGGCGGTAAGTGTACCGATATTAACTCAGTATTTGTGGCGCTAATGCGCGCAGTGGGGATCCCTGCCCGTGAGATGTTTGGGATTCGCTTAGGTCAGGCGATCAAGATGGGCGAATATTCTAAAAAGGCCTTTGGTAGTGCCGATGACAAAGGGGTTGCCGATGTCAGTGGTGGTCAACATTGTCGCGCTATGTTCTATTTAGCGGGTTATGGTTGGTTGCCAGCCGATCCTGCCGATGTGACAAAAATGCGTTTGACGGAGAAAAAAGAACACAACGATCCCGCAGTTCAGGCCGTGAATGATTACCTCTTTGGCAATTGGGAAATGAACTGGGTTGGCTTTAACTATGGCCGCGACTTTGATTTATACCCTACAGCCGAACAGACACCCCTGAATAACTTTGGCTACCCTTATGCCGAAGTTGATGGCGATCCCGTGAACTATTATGAGCCTAAAGTGTTTGCCTATGACTATCAGTCAACCGAACAACGCTAAGGGCCTCTTAGCGACTATGGCCGCCGCAGTGGTTGCTGCGGTTGCTTCAAGCCTATGCTGTATTGCACCGCTTATTTATTTGGTGTTCGGGGTGTCGGCCGCAAGTCTGTCGGGGATTGAGCAACTGAGCTGGCTGCAAGTGCCCATGTTGATACTGTCGACTGGGCTGATTCTGATGGGATTTTGGCGGCTCTATTTTGCTAAAAAGCCACTGTGTACAGCGACGTTGAGTCGTACTCAGATGCTGTGGCTGTACTGGTTAACTGTACCTGTTGTGCTGGCATTTCAGTCATATCCTTTTGTATTACCTTGGTTATTAGAGGTGCTTGAATGAAGTTAGTGTTATTTCTCGCCTTAAGTATGTGTTCAGCGTCGAGCTGGGCGGCAAACGTGCTGGTCACCTTAGATGTTAAGGGCATGACTTGTCCGCTGTGTGTCACTGTCGTGAATAAAGCGCTGCGTAAAACCGATGGGGTGATTAAGGCCAAGGCTTCGTTAAAAACGGAGCAAGCCTTAGTGACAGTGCCAGAGGATTTTAATCTAGATAGTTTGCTTAAGGCCGTCGACGAAACGGGGTATAAGGGCAGTATTAATAAGGTAGAAAAACAATCCTAAGCGTCGGTGTCTTTAGTAACGGATTGAGCGACATTATAAAATATCAGTCTAGCTCCAAATGATTAGACTGATATTTCACCGAGAAAATACACTCTGTATCCCACCAGTTACTTCCTTCACTGCCAATTTTTTCCTTTGCGGGTCATTTCTTCGTTAGCTGTAATACACCTCGGGCTCGATACGACGTTGCCGCTCTTCATTTTTCTCCGATGATTCTTTAATCAGATCCAATTTTTGCGCTTGCAGTAATTCTAGTTGCTTGGCTTTTTGTTCTTCAGATAGATTTTCATCGGCCGCAACCTTCGCCATTTCTTCATCTATCTTATCAATTTTATCCCTATCGACTCCTGTACGGTTATCTAAAATAGCCTGCATGGCTTTGTCCAACCTGTTGATGCTTTTGTCTGGTTCAGGCGTGCCTGCAATGGCTTGCACATTACCCGTGTAGCCTTGTTTGGCGTTAGGGGCCAGATGGCTATAGGTATCGGCTGTCGTTACCGATGCAGCAGAGGAGAGCGTTACAGTATCTTGGCTTATTGATGACGTTAGATTTGCCGACGTCATTGAATTTGCACGAGTTCCTAGGCCATTAGTGCTCGGCTCGACTTGCTTGATTGGCACATTGGCATAACTTTTCGCAAAGGTATTGGTATAACTATTAGGGTTAATTGTGCTCATATCCGACTCCTTATATATATGAATCTGTCCCTTGGTCACCTGCGGTTTAAAATGTTGAGCGGTTAACTAATGTGTGTTGCTGGACGTTTCAATATTATTTGATGACAACTTTGCAATTTGAATTAGCAAGTTATAGGCCAAGTTAGGTTTATTTGTGGTTGATTTATCAGGAGTCACTGTTAAACGATACTTTTAAAAAAATATTTATACAAAAACTTGATCCTTGTACAACTATGGTCCGTAATTAGAAGCATAGTGATACAAGGAGTCGACTTATGTACAAGTTTAACCCGCAGCGAATTCAGATTGGGATCAGCGCTTGTCTATTAGGGGAGAAGGTTCGTTTTGATGGTGGACATAAAAATTCGACCTATTGTAATCAAGAGATTAAGCAATTTTTCGATTATGTGCCCATCTGTCCTGAAATGGCGATTGGCTTAGGTGCACCCCGGAAAAGTATCCGACTAGTCCGTGATGGGGAAACCATCTTAGTTCAGAGTGGTGACGGTAGCTTAGATGTGACCGATAAGCTCAATGAATACAGCGAAAACAAGGTTGAAGAGCTCGATTTCCTCGGAGGATACTTACTTTGCGCTAAGTCGCCAACCTGCGGCATGGAGCGGGTAACAGAGTATAAAATTGGCACTAACAATGGTTCTAAGTCTGGCATTGGTGTATTTGCTCGCAAGTTGATGGAACGATATCCACTATTGCCCGTGGAAGAAGAAGGCCGCTTGCATGACATGGTGCTGCGGGAGAACTTTTTCACCCGCGTTTATGCCTATCACGATTGGCACCTGATGAAACATGAAGGGCTGACTAAGCATAAGTTAGTGAAGTTTCATTCCCGCTATAAATACCTATTAATGGCACACAGCCCGACATGGTATCGCGAGCTTGGTCCGATAGTGGCCAATATTGAGGATCTTGAGCAAAGCGCGACCCGCTACTTTGAAGGTTTTATGACGGCGCTGAAAATTAATGCGACCCGTAAAAATCATACCAGTACGCTGCAGCATATTCAGGGTTACTTTAAAAAGCATTTGAGCAAAGAGCAAAAGACAGAACTGTCTGAAGCGATTATGAAATATCGCCAAGGTCTATTGCCGTTATTAGTACCTATCACGCTCATTAACCATTATTTACGCGAATTTCCAACACCTTATATTGAAGAGCAAGTGTACTTAAACCCTCATCCTGAGGCGTTAAAGCTGCGCTATGCCTATTAACGTTTACCTAATCGCATTCAGTTGATTTTAGCTTTTGATTTAGTGAGTTATTACTGAAATATGAAACAAACTATAGAGAACACGGCCCACACAGAACCCAATGGTGAGATATTACTCCCCATCGGTGAAGTGTCGGCCTTAACTGGCGTGAATGCCGTGACCTTAAGGGCATGGCAGCGTCGTTTTGGTTTAGTGATCCCTGCACGTACACCCAAGGGACACAGATTATATACGAGTGAAAATATCCAAGAAATCCATGAGATTAATGCATGGCTAGCTAAAGGTGTTGCGATCAGTAAGGTTAAACCTTTGCTGATGAGTGCTGCTAAATCTTCATTTACAGAAATAGTTCAAACTCAAGCCATTGATTTATGGTGCGAGCAAGTCACTACGCTCAATACGGCATTATTCGATTTCAATCAGCACAAATTACAGCAGATTTTAGATGATGCATTTGGCTTATATCCTTTCCAATTGGTGAAAGAAAAGTTGCTACAACCTTGGCTTAATCAACTCGAGGACTTAGTGAATGAGCGGCTCGATACCGAGTTGATTATTGCTTGGTTAAAGAGCGAGTTACTTAACCGAGTGGGTGGACGTCATGCCTTTAATGGACAGGCCGTGACGGCGAGAATCGCTGTGGTGAGTCTATCCCGTGGGGTACATACCTCGCTTAATTCCACCCGCACTAACATTTTGTTTTCTCTACTTCTATCGCTCGAGTTAGCGTCGCTGCGGGTATCGGTTATTGATCTTGGCGAGCAAGCCATGGGCAGTTTACCTTTGCTGCGAGGTAGGCTTAACGTCGATGCACTTTTGATTATTCCCGACTCAAATCATTCGGGTTCTGAACAGACTGAAATGCTGACTGTATTGGAGCAAATGACTTTCCCATGCTGGTTTATGGGGCCTTTTGCGCCAACGTTAAGCTCTTTATCTGCTTTTTTTGCGTCTTCGATGACAGACTTGATTGGAAAAATGCCATCTCGTTTAGCGGGGAAGGTGAATAGAAGTCGTAAGCGCAGTGGAAAGATGAATACCGTGAATCAAAGCGAGCAGATAAATAGCGAGAAAAACAATGACATTAGCTAACGATTCAATGCAAATAGATTCAATTCCAATAAAAGTGCAGGGCAATAATGCACTGATGTGGTTTCGCCAAGATTTACGCCTTGCCGATAATCAGGCATTAACCGCCACTTGCGATTGGGCGCGGGAGAATGGCGTGGCACTTAAGGCGATTTACATTGCTACGCCAACCCAGTGGCAGCGCCATGACGTTGCGCCTATTCAGTTGGAGTTTATCGAACGTCATATCAATTTACTTGCCCAAGGGCTGGCGAGTCTTGGTATTGGATTCGAGTTAATTCAGCTAGATACCTTTGCTGATGTACCTGAGTTTCTCGGTCACTATTGCCAGCAACAGGGGATTGGTCGAGTGTTTGCTGGTCGCGAGCCTGAGATTAACGAGCAACTGCGAGACCAAGCCTGTATTCAGGCGGGTATTCCTCTAGTGTTAACCGAAGAACACTGTTTGCTTAAGCCGGGCACTGTGCTGAATTTATCCGGCGACATGTACAAGGTTTTCACTCCTTTTAGCCGTAAGTGGCGAGAAATTGCCGCCCGCCATGCCATTTTGCCGCTTCCTGTTCCGGCGCCACTTGGGCCTGTGTTGGCCGAGCCAAAGCCGCTTTTGTTTAACAATGTCACTAAAGTGTCGAGTGAACTTTGGGCTGCGGGAGAAGGGCAGGCGAAGCGTTTGCTCTGCGCATTTATTCAGCAGAAAGTGCAGGATTATAAGCAAGATAGGGATTTCCCCGCCATTGATGGCACTAGCTCAATTTCACCCTATCTGGCCATTGGTGTGGTTAGCCCAAGACAATGTGTTGCCGCGCTGTTGCATCACTTCCCTGAGGTGATTGTCGACGACACTAGCCCTGCTCGTACTTGGTTAAATGAGCTTACTTGGCGTGAGTTTTACCGTCATTTGCTGGTGGCATTTCCCGATTTATCTAAGAATCACAATTTCAATCGTCAAGCCGACCATGTGCAGTGGCGCAATAACCCGCAGGAGTTTGCTGCTTGGTGTGAAGGTCGTACTGGCTATCCGATTGTGGATGCGGCTATGCGCCAACTCAATCAAACGGGTTGGATGCACAATCGGCTGCGTATGGTGGTGGCGAGTTTCCTGACTAAACATCTGCTGATTGACTGGCGCTGGGGTGAGCGCTATTTCCGCCAAAAACTGATTGATGGTGACTTAGCCGCGAATAATGGCGGCTGGCAGTGGTCTGCGGGTTGTGGCTGCGATGCTCAGCCTTATTTCCGTATTTTTAATCCTATAAGCCAGAGTGAAAAGTTTGATCCAGATGGCAGCTTTATCCGTAAGTATTTACCAGAGCTCGCATCTTGGGGAGTTAAGCAATTACATCAACCCAGTACAGCGCAGACACCGTCCTTGTTTGAACAGCCGTTATTCAACACTAAAACGGCTTATCCAAGTGCGATTGTCGAGCACAGTGCAGCAAGAGCAAGGGCATTAACCGTATTAGGCGTATTGAAAAAGGCCACGGCCCAATAAATAGGATCAGGAGCAATAGCAAGATGACAAACCAAGCGACGACTGAGACTAATACGCTTGTTGATGATTTTATTCAGCTTTATCAAGCTTTAAATAAAGATAACTTGCATCTGTTAGCTCATGTTTATGACGACAATATTTGCTTTACCGATCCTATGCATCAAATCACAGGGCTAGCGGCGTTAACTCAGTACTTCGCGAAGTTATATAAGAATGTTAAGCATATTCATTTTGAGATCAAAGAAGTGCAGCAGGATGCGAATCAAGCCGCGCTGTTTTGGCTGATGGAATATAGCCACCCTAAGTTGAATAAAGGTGGACTTATCCGTGTTGATGGCATGAGCCAACTTAAATTTAACGACAAGATTTATTTTCACAGGGATTACTTCGACTTAGGGCAAATGTTGTATGAGCATTTGCCTTGTATGGGCGGCCTTATCCGCTTACTCAAAGACAGGGCGGCAAAGTAATGGACGCTGTTAAGCCGATGAAAATAAATACAGTGCTGATTACAGGTGCAAGCTCAGGCATTGGATTGCAACTGGCGCAAGACTATTTGGCTTTAGGTTGGCACGTCATTGCCTGTGGCCGCTCGCTGCAAAGGTTAGAGGCGTTAGCCTTGAATGAACTCGTCGGTGCTACGTTGTTAATTTTTGATATATCCCAGCGCGACCAAGTTCAACAAGCTGGCCAAAATGTAGCTGAGCTATTGGCGAAAACAGATTCTCAGCTCGATTTGGTCATTTTGAATGCGGGCAGTTGTGAATATATTGATGATGCTAAGGCTTTCGATGATGTGTTGTTCGAGCGCGTTATCTATACCAATCTAATTGCAATGGGATATTGCCTCGGGGCATTTTTACCTTTAATGCCAAGGGGTTCACGTATTGGCTTAATGAGTTCTAGTGCTATTTATTTACCTTTCCCTCGCGCTGAAGCTTACGGCGCCTCTAAAGCCGGCGTGCAGTATTTAGCCTCGAGTCTTGCGCTCGATCTTGCCAAGAACGACATAGGCGTGAGCTTGATTTGCCCTGGTTTTGTGGCGACACCACTGACCGCAAAAAATGATTTTTCTATGCCAATGCAAGTGAGTGTACAAACCGCTTCTAAGGCGATACGTAATGGGCTGAAAGGTGGCAAGCGCGAGATCCATTTTCCGCGACGCTTTACTTATCTATTGAAGTTGATGTCGTTTTTACCTGCCTTTGTGTGGCAAAAAATGATTGCAAACGATACTCAAGCCAAGCCGCTAAAGGACAAGAGTTTATGAAAAATATCGCCATCGTCGGCACCGGCATTTCTGGATTAACCTGTGGCCATCTATTAAGTGAGTCGCACAGGGTTACAGTGTTTGAGGCCAATGACTATATCGGCGGCCACACGGCGACAGTCGATGTGGAGCATCAAGGGCAAACCTACGCTATAGACACAGGTTTCATCGTGTTTAATGACAGAACGTATCCACGATTTGAACGTTTATTGGCTCGCCTTAATGTCACCATATTACCGACTGAGATGAGTTTTAGCGTGCACAATGCGCTGACTGGGCTTGAATACAACGGCCACAATTTAGGCAGTTTGTTTGCCCAAAAGCGTAACCTCCTGAATCCACGCTTTTGGGCCTTTTTAAAAGAAATATTGCGCTTCAATAAAGGCTGTAAGGCACTCTATCAACAGGATATTTACCCTGAAGGCAACTTAGGTGATTATTTAGACAGTGAAAACTTTTCGCGCTTTTTTGCCGAGCACTATATTTTGCCCATGGGCGCGGCAATTTGGTCTTCGAGCATAGAAGATATGCGTGCGTTTTCGTTGAAGTTTTTTATTCGCTTCTTCCAACACCACGGTTTATTAAATGTCAGTGATAGGCCCCAGTGGTATGTGCTAAAGGGGGGCTCGCGTAGCTATATTCCTGATCTTATTGCGCCCTTTAAAGACAATATCCGCCTTAACTCACCCGTGACAGGTATTGAACGCCATGGCAATGGGGTGAAGTTACAAGTTCACGGTGAATGGTTGGAATTCGATGAGGTGATTTTAGCCTGTCATAGCGACCAAGCACTGCGTATGTTAAACGATCCTACGCCAACAGAACGCGCCATTTTAGGCGACCTCAGCTACCAGAATAACGATGTGGTGCTGCATATGGATACGCGTATTTTACCGAAGCGAAAAGCCGCTTGGGCGAGTTGGAACTATAGGTTAGATGGTAATCTAAAACTTCCAGCATCAGTGACTTACAACATGAACATACTGCAACAGTTGCCAGCCAATGCGCCGACCTTTTGTGTCACCTTGAATCAGTCAGAGTTGATTGATGAGTCGAAAGTGATACGCCGCTTCAATTATGCCCACCCAGTGTTTAACGAAGCCAGTCTTAAGGCTCAGGGCCGCCGTGAGGAAATATCCGGGCAAAATCATACTCATTTTGCTGGCGCCTATTGGCACAATGGTTTCCATGAAGATGGCGTTCGCAGTGCACTTGATGTGTGTGCCCATTTTGGTGTCAGCCTATGACAGGTTTAAATGTGACAGGTCTAAATATGACAGAGCTCAATAGCGGTATTTATTACGGCACTGTATCCCACTGCCGTTTTACGCCGATTAAACATAGCTTTAGTTATGCCATGGCGCTGTTGGCGATTGATTTAGATGAGGTCGATAAGATCAGTGCCATGGGGCGAGTTTTTGCCAGCCAGCGCCGCGCTTTACTGAGATTCAATCCTAAAGACTATTTAACTTCTTTTACGACTACATCCAATGACAGTAGTGAAGTGGCTGTTGTCGATCCGAGCGCCGCTGCACTTAAGAGTCGCGTATTGACTCAAGTGGCAGCGTTAGGCGCAGATAAACTGTGCGATCGAGTTTTGTTTGTGGGTCAGATCCGCCATTTTGGCGTGTATTTTAGCCCAGTAAATTTCTACTTTTGTTATCAAGATCAAACGCCTTTATACATGTTGGCCGAGGTGAGTAACACGCCTTGGGATCAGCGCCATTGCTATTTAGTCGATTTAGCCGCGCCCAAACCTTCTGACAAAGTGTTTCACGTGTCTCCCTTTATGACTCTCGATATGCGTTATCTCTGGCATGTGTCTGCGCCGAGTGAAGACTTAAACATCGGTATTGAAAACAAGTCGATGCAAGAGAATGGCAAAAAACTGTTTAATGCCAATTTAGTGATGAAACGCCAACCGATAACGGCGGCCAATTTACGGACGCTTTTGTTTCGCTTCCCTTTTATGACTCTCAAGATCTTCTTCGGGATTTATTGGCAAGCGCTAAAACTCTTTTTTAAACGTGTGCCCTTTGTGCCGCATCCAGCTCAGATGGAGAAATAACATGGAAAATACGGCTTCGCAAACCTCAGTCACCACAGGGAAACTGCCCGACAGTATTGCGCGTAAAGTCTTGCTTAAGGCGCTGGAAAGTCTCCCACATGGCTGCTTGACCTTGGTTGAGGGTGACAAGAGTTATCGTTTTGGTGAGAGTCATACCGACTTGCACGCCACGCTTGTGGTTAAACACCCGAGTTTTTATCGTCAAATCATGCTTTCAGGCTCCATTGGTGCGGGTGAAGGTTATATTCAAGGCCATTGGACGAGCCCTGATCTCACCAAAATCGTACAACTGTTTGCCCGTAATTTAGCCTTACTCGATAAGATTGAAGCCAAATTCTCTTGGTTAACTGGCACGATAAACCGTGTGAAGCATGTGCTGAATCGCAATTCTCAAGAGGGCTCAAAGCGCAATATTCTCGCCCACTATGATTTGGGTAATGCTATGTATGAGCAATTCCTCGACCGTGAAATGTTGTATTCGAGTGCGCTTTATCCCCATGAGGAAGCCAGTTTGCAGGAAGCGCAGTTGTTTAAGCTGATGACTATTTGTGAACGACTCGATTTACAGCCAGGTCAAACCTTGCTTGAGATTGGTACAGGCTGGGGCGCACTGGCTATTTATGCGGCTAAGCATTATGGCGTACACGTGACAACAACAACGATTTCAGATGCGCAATATGCCTATACCAAAGCCCGTGTCGAACGCGAAGGGCTAAGCGATAAAGTGACGCTGTTGACAGAGGACTATCGCAATCTGACTGGAGCATACGACAGGGTTGTTTCTATCGAGATGATTGAAGCGGTAGGGCATGAGTATTTGCCAGGCTTCTTTAAAAAGCTGGAGTCATTATTAAAACCCAATGGGCGCATGCTGCTACAGGCGATAACGATTGCCGATCAACGTTACGACAGTTATCGCAAAAGTGTGGATTTTATTCAGCGTTATATTTTCCCCGGTGGCTGCTTACCCTCAGTGAGCCAAATGGTCGGTCACATTGCCAAACAGACGGACATGGTGGTCTGGTCGCTCAATGATATGGGGCTCGATTACGCTAAAACCTTAAAACATTGGCATGAGAATTTTGATCATGCGATAGGCGAAATCCAAGCTTTAGGTTATGGCGATGATTTTATTCGGATGTGGAAATTTTACCTAAGTTATTGTGAAGGTGGATTTTTAGAACGTACCACAAGCACAGTGCATTTAGTGGCTGTGCGTCCGGACTATCGCATTGCTAGCCATCATCTCCCAAGCCATAGCCCTAATGCGACGTAATTTGTTTTGATTAAGCAGTCACTTTAGTGGAAATAACCATTTTCGTTGGAATGAGCCGCTTTGTTTACAGCAAGATAAAAGTGAGGCAAAGATGAAGTCCATGTTAGCTAACTCTCGGGTTCCTTTTAAACATCAGGGCTTTATTCTCTATAACGCCTTGAGTTTTCAGGCTGTATGGTGGTCTAGTGTACTTTGGCTTAACACCTCTCTGTTGTTAACTATCCCTTTGTTATTATTTCACTTTATCCTGCTAGCTTCCTTAAGTAAGCCCGGGTATCGCAAAGTTGATTTGCTATTGATGCTAAAGGTTGCAGCCTTAGGAATAGGCGTAGATACAGTACTCTCTGTTTTAGGGGGGTTTGAGTTTGCTCTTTTCCCTTGGTGGCTTGGTTGCCTGTGGCTGCATTTTGCTTTGACTCTGAATCATAGTTTGGCCTTTATGCGACCTTTACCGCTGATATTTCAGGCGTTACTCGGGGGCATATTTGGTGGGTTAAGCTATTTGGCTGGCGCACAATTTAATGCCGTGAGTTTGCCCTATGGCAATGTTATTTCTGCTGTGGTGTTATTTTTGGTTTGGCTAGTCTTGCTGCCATTTTTAATCCAACTTGCTAATCCCTATGGATTTAATCGAAGCACTAAGGCTCGCTCTTTTACTGTGTTTGGGCGTTAATTATTGAGTTGTAGGAATTGATCGCGGTTAAGCCATTATGCCGTTTTTAGTTAAGTACCAGTTGTAAGACATTATGCAGTAAAAGGGGGATCCCATGTCGTCAGTTCGTAATCGTAGCCCAAATCTTGGTTTTTCATTTTTGAATTCAAGCTGCTTAAGTCTATTGGCCCTCAGTTTATTGGCCGCACCTTTAAAAGCGTTAGAGGCGAAAACGCCTGATTTTGAAAACATTACTATCGAACTGAATGATGCCGCCGATGTGACGCAGACTTTTCAGGAAGTGGGCCGCGGAGAAATGGATTGGCTGTGGTTTAGTTTGTATAAGGCCAGACTGATGACGGTAAATGGCCGTTATCAACAGGGGCAATATCCTCTGCTGTTAGATATTGAATATTATCGAGATATTGAGTCAGAGGATTTGCTCGAAGCGACAAAAGATCAATGGAAGCATCTAGCGTTTGCCGAAAATGATATCCAACGTTGGTTGGGTTTATTAAATGCGACTTGGCCCGATGTGAAGCAGGGCGACCATTTAAGTTTTAAGGTGATAGATGGACAAACGAGTCAGTTTTTCTTTAATCATCAACCACTCGACATTATCCATGATGCTAATTTTGCTGAGGCATTTTTAGCGATTTGGTTATCGAAAGCCACTAGTCGTCCTAGTTTGCGGGCGCAATTACTCGGAGAAAAACCATGCGATTGTTGAAACGGCTTGTCGGCCGAAAGTTATTTTTAGGTTTAATAATGATAGGGCTGTTGTCGAGTTGTTCATCGGTGGAAGTGACTGATTATAAAGACACTCATCCGACATTGGTTTTGGAGTCATTTTTTAATGGACCATTAAAAGCCTCTGGGGTCGTACAAGATTTTAGTGGCAAAGTAATCCGCAAATTCAATGTCATTATGGAAGCCAGTTGGCAGGGAAGTGAGGGGGTCATTAATGAATGGTTTGTGTATGATGATGGTGAAACTCAAACGCGTGTATGGCGCATTAAGGCACTAGGGGAAGGGCGATACTCAGGAACTGCAGGTGACATTATCGGGACTGCCGATGGCCAATCTAGCGGCAGTGCGCTACGTTGGAAATACGATATGTTATTGCCTGTGGATGGTGAGGAATATCAAGTTCATTTCGACGATTGGATGTTCTTAGTGAATGATAATACCATTATAAATCAGAGCGATATTATTAAGTTTGGCATCACAGTTGCTAAAGTCACTTTAGTTATTCAAAAATAGTCTCAGCAATTTTTAGTTAAGTTGGCTTACCCCAGTTTGTCTTGGATTAACTCTGTTGATTAAGGCTTAAATGTTGATTAAGGCTTAAATGTTGATTAAGACTTAAATGTTGATTAAGACTTAAATTGGCTTAAACAGTATAGCTTGGCTAATAACCCCCTTTTTTCTGCATTAAAGTGTTGAAGTCAAACCAAAGTTGCAGCTAGGCATTTTTGCTAGTGGCATAAGTGATATATGGGGGTAAGGTTATTGCAACCCATTGTTTAAATTTAATTAATCTGAGCTTAAGTCTAAGTTTAAGTCTAAATCTAAGTCTAAATCTAAGTCTAAATCTAAGTCTAAATAGATAGGGGGTAGTCGATGAATAAACACGTTGTTTTATGGGGAGTATTTTTTAGTCTGTCGTTAACTGCTTGTTCATCTTTTGACTTTAAGTTTGAGGATCATTCTGAGAAACAAGTCGATCCTCATCAACCCGCAAGCGATCCTATGGTGCAAGATAATGAACGTCGTATTCGAGATGCGAGAAAAGACGGCCAGTTAGAATCCGATTTTCTAAAACCTAGGTATCCAGTTAAGTTTAAATAAGAAAATGCCTTAGGAACTCACTTCAACCTCAATACTTAACTATCAATAGCAAGTATTAAGGTTGCAAGGGGAGAGGCGAAGAGCTAACCCGCTTGACGACTGTTATCTATCGATTTTTTGTCATAATATTCAAACGGAAACAGATTACGAATCCTTTGCTTTACATTGTCACTCACGTTGGCAGAAATATGTAAGCGTACATCTCCTGTTTTTTCAGCCCTAACAGTACAAGTCAGTTTTTCGGTTTTAGCGATTTGGCGGCATTCCCGTTCGAATCGTTCGGGGATCTTGCCCTTATGCTGAGTCATACGGCCATCTTTAAAATGCATTTCAAAAATAGTCAGACCTTTCTTGCCACCAAATATCAGTTTGTAAACGAGAAATATACCAATAGCGACAAAAATGAGTTTGAAAATATCGGCTGTCATAACGCCTCCTATCTTATGTTTATAGAACCAAGATACTCCCGAGTTAGTTGTTTTAACAGTGCGCTAACGCGCAATTTTGAATTGGCAATAAAATGATTCCAGCCTAGACTTAACTGGCTAAGGAAAAGTAACCCCTCAGTTAAGGAAAACGCCATGTACTTATCAAATGCAGATCGTTGGTCATTATTGTGTAAGAAGCAAATTGATGTTATCGAAAAACTTGCTACACATTTCCCCGAGAGAAAAGCACATCTAAGTGAGCTCACTCAAGGGTGGCGCCATGTTCAACATCAAGTTCAAGCAGGTGATAGGCCTATGCCACTCGAGCTCATCAAATAAGCACGATTGAGTCATTTGGAACTAGATAGTTTGTATAAGAACGCAAAGCCACTCAATAATGAGTGGCTTTTTTATGTGGCGAATATAAAACTATCATTTATAGGGGTAAAGGATTAAGTGATTGTCTGTTGCATGAAGTCAATAAATTATCTTAACGCTCGATTTGAACGTTTATTGTGCCAGTATTGAGGGCGCTATCAGTTATTACTGAGGGAAGTTCGTTGTGTTTTGCTTTGAAACACTTCAAATTTCAGATACAAAAAAGCCACTCATTGAGTGGCTTCATTGTTTATATGGTGCCGGCACCAAGAGTCGAACTCGGGACCTACTGATTACAAGTCAGTTGCTCTACCAACTGAGCTATGCCGGCTTAAATCTTTACTGCAATTTTTACTACAGAATAATGGTGCCCGAACCCGGAATCGAACCAGGGACACGAGGATTTTCAATCCTCTGCTCTACCGACTGAGCTATTCGGGCAACTAAACTAAGCGTTAGTTAACTACTTTGAACTAAGTTGTGAAGACCTTGTTCGCTCGAAGTGCGCGTATAATATAGTGCTCGCTTTAGCTGTGCAAGCCCTTTTTAAGTGACTGATTAACTATTAAACAAAATGCGCTTATTTATTTGATTCTTTCGTTTTCCCCTTATTTTACCGCTGAAAGTTTCAGCACTTTAACGCCAGTAGGTGTTCCTTTTGGCTGTTTATCCTAGCTTCCTCATTCATTTATCTTCTATTTTGGAGGAAAAATTAAGGTTTAAGCTCATCTGTTGCAAGCAAGGGGCTGTGGGGCGCAGTGGGTATTGTTGAGCTTTGATTGATGGCTGGCTGATATTTATGGGGTGTAACTAAGCGGAGTAACTAAGAGTAAGCGAGTGGCTTCATTGTTTTATATAGTGCCAGCGGCACCAAGAGTCTAACTCGGGACATACTGATATTATCAAGAGTAAGTCAGTTGCGATTGGCCACAGACTTTGTGAGTTTTTATTCAAATTTCAGATACAAAAAAGCCACTCATTGAGTGGCTTCATTGTTTTATATGGTGCCGGCACCAAGAGTCGAACTCGGGACCTACTGGTATTATCAAGAGTAAGTCAGTTGCGATTGACCACAGACTTTGTGAGTTTTTATTCAAATTTCAGATACAAAAAAACCACTCATTGAGTGGTTTCATTGTTTTATATGGTGCCGGCACCAAGAGTCGAACTCGGGACCTACTGATTACAAGTCAGTTGCTCTACCAACTGAGCTATGCCGGCTTAAATCTTTACTGCAATTTTTACTACAGAATAATGGTGCCCGAACCCGGAATCGAACCAGGGACACGAGGATTTTCAATCCTCTGCTCTACCGACTGAGCTATTCGGGCAACTAAACTAAGCGTTAGTTAACTACTTTGAACTTGTTGGCTAAGCAGTATCGTTCGAAGTGCGGCTATATTAGCTAGGGTGTTTGACCTCTGCAAGTGCTTTTTCCTGATAAATCACTCGTTCGGCTGTTTAATGCACATCTTGAGTGTTTTTTATCTCTTATTTTGCGAATTCAGCCCAATTTCATTCGTTGGCTGTATTTTTCAAGTCAGAGGGATACTGATGTTTACTATAGCTTTGTGCTCACAGATCATGATTTTTGGCTTACTTTCTAAAATTTAGAAAGATATAAGCGATTTTTACTGATTTTAGTTTTTAAATTTAGATTTATGATAATGAATATTATTTCATGGATAGCATGAAGAAAACGCGAGTACGGAGTCGCAGTATGTTTCGAAATAGTCAGTTTGCTTATGGAATTACCGCCATTGTGACCCATTGGTTGAGTGCGTTCGTCGTGATTGGGTTATTTGCAGTCGGTGTGTGGATGGTGGAGTTAACCTACTACAGTACTTGGTACAAGACTGCGCCGCATCTACATAAAAGTATTGGGATTCTGTTATTGGCTGCGACAATATTTCGTTTGGTATGGCGCTTAGTTAATCCCAAGCCTGTACCTGAGGCGAGTCATAAACCGTGGGAAAAGACGGCCGCACATTTGGTGCATTTTATTATTTATATCTTGCTCTTTGTCATCATGACTGCTGGCATTTTAATCTCAACCGCAGATGGCCGTGGTATCTGGGTGTTTGATTGGTTTGAACTACCAGGATTGGGACTTTTGTTTGAAAACCAAGCTGATATCGCGGGTGATATTCACCAGTATGCGGCTTACTGCTTGATCGCGCTGGTCGTTATTCACGCGGCGGGCGCATTAAAACATCACTTTATCGATAAAGACACTACCCTACTTAGAATGATTAAATTTAAACGAGGATAATACAATGAAAAAGCAACTGTTAAGCGCACTGATTGGTGTATCTCTATTGGCTCCTGTGGCGGCTTCAGCTGCTGACTATGTGATTGATCATGAAGGCGCTCACGCTTCTATTACATTTAAAGTGAATCACTTAGGTTATAGCTATGTGGTGGGGCGTTTTAATGATTTTAGCGGCGATTTTAGCTACGATGCGGCTAAACCAACTGCGATGAAAGTGAATGTCACAGTGAATACATTAAGTGTCGATTCAAACCATGCTGAGCGTGACAAACATATTCGCGGTGAAGATTTCCTTAATACTGGCAAATTCGCTAAAGCGACCTTTGCATCTACTTCGGTGGAAGATAAAGGAAATGGCGATTTAGTGATTAACGGTAACTTAACTTTAAATGGTGTGACTAAACCATTAGCGATCAAGGCCCATGCTGTGGGTGAAGGTCAGGATCCTTGGGGTGGCTACCGTGCCGGTTTTACGGGCACAACCACCTTTGCGATGAAAGATTTCGGTATCAAGATGGATTTAGGTCCAGCATCTAGCCATGTTGAGTTAGATCTAGTGGTTGAAGGCGTGCGTAAGTAACTCTTTATTCTGCCATTAGATAAACAAAAAGCGCCGAAAGGCGCTTTTTTGTAAGCTTTATACTTAGGGCCGACTAACGACCAGAATTAATCTTGGTCTTTTTCTGGTACAAAACCTTCAATTTCAACATCTTTACCTTCAAATAGGAAAGAGGTCATTTGTTCTTCAAGAAATTTACGATCATCAACATTCATCATGTTGAGTTTTTTCTCGTTGATCAGCATGGTTTGCTTTTTTTGCCATAGGCCCCAAGCTTCTTTGCTGATGTTATCAAAAATGCGCTTACCTAAATCACCTGGATACAGTTGAAAGTCTAGGCCGTCGGCTTTTTTATTTAAATATACGCAATTGACTGTACGCGCCATGATTATTCCTTACTGACTGCGGATTGAACGAGTGATCCCAAATTGGCTAGCACGCGCTCGGTGGCGGCGGCGAGTCCCACTTTGGAAGGATGACTTATGTTATACCAGAGAGACTGGTTTTGTTCCATGACAGCGCCCACGCTCTCTTTATTGCCGAGGGCTTTATCTAGATTAAGCATCATGGGCTGAATATCTAAATGAAAGTGGCTAAATGTGTGCCTAAAGCCAGTTAACCATTCGAGTTGCTGCGCATCAAACCCTTGCTCTTCAAGATGAGTTTCAAGGGCGGCTTGGGTAGCGAATTCAGGGAAACACCAGAGTCCGCCCCAAATTCCCGCTGGCGGACGTTTAGCTAAAAAGACTTGGTTGTCTTGCATCACCACTAACATCCACGCCGCTTTGGTTGGTATGGTTTTTTTAGGTTTTTTGCCAGGGAAATCGGTTTGTCTGCCAATCAGTTGAGCTTTGCAATCAATCGCTACAGGGCAAGCGGCACAGTTAGGTTTGCTACGAGTGCAAATACTGGCGCCGATATCCATCATGGCTTGATTATATTTCTGAATATCTTGCTGCGGTGTGAAGGCATCCGTCAGTTGCCAAAGTTGCTCTTCAACCGTCTTTTGCCCTGGCCAACCTGCGATTGCCCCATGTCTTGCTAATACACGTTTTACGTTGCCATCGAGAATGAGGTGATGTTGCCCAAGTGACAATGACAATACTGCGCCTGCCGTCGAGCGGCCGATGCCAGGTAGGGCGAGCACTTGTTCAAAATGTGTTGGAAATAATCCCTGATAATCATCGCGGATTATTTTGGCTGCTTTATGCAGATTACGCGCCCTAGCGTAATAGCCAAGACCGGTCCAATGATGTAATACCTCATCGTCTGGCGTGTTAGCAAGTGCTAACACATCGGGGAAACGCGCCATAAATTTAAGATAATAGGGAATAACAGTCGCAACCTGAGTTTGTTGCAGCATAATTTCAGAAACCCATACGCGATATGGGGTTTTATCTTGCTGCCAAGGGAGGGTTTTACGACCGTGATTGTCGTACCAAGAGACGATACGTGTAGCGAAGGAGGCTGTAGATTTCATCGGCGCAGTGTAGCGGCAGTTATCTTCTTAGACAAGCGTCAAAGATAAGTTGGCAAGGGATCTAAAGCTAAAAATCGCTGCTAAATTCGCACTCTTAAATAATCTTGGTATACTTTCGCCCCATTAGTGCTTGCACTGTATGTTGAACTTTGGATAATGCCCTTCTTTTATGATGGTGTTGTCCACTAGACGAGGCAAAAATGAGCGAAGTCACTACCGCTGAATTTAATGAAGAAGGCAAGTATCTGCGCAAGATCAGAAGCTTTGTCCTGAGAGAAGGTCGCTTAACCAAAGGCCAAGCACACGCTATTGAAAGCCAGTGGCCAACAATGGGTTTAGATTACAGCCCAGTGCCATTGGTACTAAGCGACGTTTTTGGTCGTGAAGCTGATACTGTGCTGGAAATAGGCTTTGGCATGGGCGCCTCTTTAGTACAAATGGCTAAAGATGCACCAGAGCAAAATTTCATTGGTATTGAAGTACATAAACCGGGTGTAGGCTCTTGCCTCAGTGATGCCGCCATTGCTGGTGTGACTAATTTACGTGTGTATCATCACGATGCCATGGAAGTATTAGAACATGCGATTGCTGACGGTTCATTAGCCCGAGTGCAATTGTTCTTCCCAGATCCTTGGCATAAAAAACGTCACCATAAACGCCGCATCGTACAAGCTGAATTTGCCGAACTTATTCGTCGCAAGCTAAAAATTGGCGGTGTGTTCCATATGGCCACTGACTGGGAAGAGTACAGCGAGCATATGTTAGAGGTGATGCAAGCCGCACTGGGTTATCAAAACCAGTCGGCCGATGGTAGTGTTGTGCCGCGTCCTGATCATCGTCCATTGACAAAGTTTGAAGCCCGCGGCCATAGACTGGGTCACGGTGTATGGGATCTGATGTTTGAGCGTATCGCTTAATCACGAACTCAATTTTAGCTAATTTTAAACACAAAAGGGAAAATCACTATGGCAACTAATCGTAGCCGTCGTTTACGTAAGAAAATGCGCGTTGATGAATTCCAAGAGTTAGGTTTCGATATGGCTTGGACTTTTGATGCATCAGTATCTGAAGCCGATATCGATGCAACTGTAGATAAATTCATCGATGAAGTGATCGAAACCCGTAAATTAGGTTTCCATGGCGGCGGCCACATCGAATGGGAAGGCATTATCGCCACCCAAACGATTGGTAAATGTACCGAAGAAGATATTGCTGCAGTTAAGGCATTCTGGGCGACCCAAAAAGTATCTCAGGTTGAAGTTAGCGAACTGTACGACATTTGGTGGGGTTAATGCCCGAGTTGGCATTACTTGAGGAAGTGGTCGAGAAAGTTCGACCCTTGCTCGGCCAAGGAAGGGTTGCAAATTATATCCCCGCACTGGCCAGCGTTGATGCTGGCAAATTAGGTATTGCCGTCACGACTGTTGACGGTGAAACTTTAGGTGCGGGCGATTACCTTGAGCCGTTTTCGATTCAAAGTATCTCCAAAGTTTTCAGCTTAACCTTAGCGTTAACTTTATATGAAGAAGCCGAAATCTGGAGCCGTGTTGGCAAAGAACCTTCGGGCCATTCATTCAACTCTTTAGTACAAGTCGAGTTAGAACGTGGCAAGCCACGCAACCCATTTATCAATGCTGGCGCGTTAGTGATTGCTGACTTATTGCAGAGTCGTTTAGGTGCACCTAAACACAGAATGCTTGAGTTAGTCAGGCAACTAAGCCAAAACGATAAAGTGTGTTTCGATAAACAAGTAGCAGATTCAGAATATCAGCATAGTGCGCGCAATGCGGCTATCGCTTATTTGATGAAGTCCTTTGGTAATTTTCAAGGCGATGTTGATACTGTGCTGCGCACCTATTTTCATTATTGCGCCTTGAAGATGAATTGTGCTGACTTGTCTAAGGCCATGTTGTATTTGGCTAATCGCGGCAAAAGTATCACAGGGTCTGAGCTTATCTCTCAAGTGCAAACTCGACAACTTAACGCTCTGTTGGCAACCTCGGGCTTATACGATGGTGCGGGTGAGTTTGCTTATCGTGTTGGTATGCCAGGTAAAAGTGGCGTCGGCGGAGGTATTATTGCCGTGATCCCTGGAGAACTGTCGATTTGTGTATGGTCGCCAGAACTCGATAATAATGGCAACTCACTTGCGGGCACAGCCATGCTTGAGCATCTAAGTCAGCGTCTCGGTCGTTCTATTTTCTAGTCTTATCTCTCGTTTTTTATTAGCACTATCAGACTAAATGTTAGCGAATTTCGCTAATGGCCTTTTAGTGCTTAATTTCAAAATCCAACATAATCATATTGTTATAAAGTTGGCACGTCTCCTGCTATAAGCTATTCAGTAGTTTAGGTTTATCGAATTATTCAGATTAAAGGACGAACAAAAATGAAATTAAATAAGTTATTAACTGGATTTGCATTATCTGGCGTGATTTTAGGAACATCTAGCGTACAGCTGGCGCAAGCACAAACAGAGCCAAAAATAGATGAACGCTGTGAAGTCGCCTTAAATTATGACGTTATGGTTGAGCCTAAAAAATTAGTCATGAGCGAGAAGGGCACAGAAAAGTATCGCATCGAAGTTGACAAGTTATTTGTGGAAGGTAAGCAAGTTAACTTAACCGACAAGCAGAAAAAATTGGTTACTCAATATGCCGATGAAGTTTCGACTCAAGTGCCAGAAGTGATTGAACTGGTGAATGAGGCAGTATCTCTTGCTTCCAAAGCGGTTGGTATGGCCTTAACACCTTTAATGGGTGATGCCGCTGGTGCAAAATTTGATGAAATGATGGCTGGCGTTCAAAAACGGGTTGATTCAGTGGCTTATAAGAATGGTGATAGCTTCTATTTAGGGGCGACTGAAGACTCGATGCAAAGTACATTTAACGATGAATTCGAGCAGGAAATGGAACAAATTGTCCAGAATTCAATTGGCGCAATTATGATGAACTTAGGTGGCCAAATCATGTCTGGTGGCGGTGAGAATTTTGAAGCCAAGATGGATGCCTTCTCCAAAAAAATGGACAATTTAGGCCAAGATATTGAGCAACAAGTTGAGAGCCAATCTAAGGGATTAGAAGCTAAGGCTGACCGTTTGTGCGACCGATTTGAAAATCTGTTAGTGCTTGAAAATCAATTGCGCCAAGAAGTGCCTGAACTAGCACCTTATGTGTTGACACAAAACTCAACCAAGGAACCGCGTGAATAGTTCTTGCAAATAGTTCTTGTAAATATCTCTTGCGAATCGCCCTTAGTTTTAACTGCAATAACTTCTATCTCCTTGTGCATGAGTCAAACTTGAATGCTACGCCCCTAGTCAATTTATCGACTAGGGGCTTTTTTATTGGCTACGGTTTAATCGTGGCGACAACCCTTATGGCTAAGTTGATGTGGCTTATAGGCTAGGCTTGCAGCGATTTAGTTCGGAATGTTACAGTCTAGAGACGAATATTTGGTATACTCTTAAAATATAATTAAAAGCTGGCATATCAGTCAGATATAACCCCCTACTTTAGTGGACTTTTTCGGTCTAAATCTCTGCGTTATATGATTTTAATGCGAGATATCAATGCTATGGTTATTTTTAAGCGATGATTACGCTAACCATAGCTGCTCACCGAAAGTTAATATCATTGTCGTAAACAGCTTAAGGCGACTTCCATGTTAGAACTGTTAGAACCTATTGCGATTTTTACTCATGTGGCCAGAGCAGGTAGTTTTAGTGCCGCCGCAAGAAGGCTTGGGATCTCTAAGTCTAAGGTCAGTACACAAGTCGCCGATCTTGAACATAGACTTGGTGTTCAATTAATTCAACGTACCACCCGCAGCTTAAGTCTGACTGAAGCAGGGCATTTGCTGTATCTGCAAGGTGAAGAACTGCTGCGTGACGCTGAACAAGCGATAGCCAGCGTGCATAACTTAAATGATGCGACCCGCGGCGTGCTCAAGGTGGGGATTTCCCAATCCTTTGGGGTGATGCATATCATTCCTGCGTTGCCATCTTTTATGGCAAAACACCCTGAGCTTGAGCTACAAGTGAGCTTACTGGACCATAAAGTGGATGTCGTGAGCGAAGGCTTAGACTTACTGTTAACTATGTCTGAGCAATTACCGCTTGGCATGGTTGCTAGACCTCTGATGAAGTGCCAATTCCTGTTAGTTGCTTCGCCTGGCTATATTGCTCAACATGGCGAGCCAACTCGACCTGAGCAGCTAGTTGACCACAACTGTTTGGTCTATCAAGGAGAGTGGCACGAGCACAGCATGTGGCAATTTAAGAAGGGTGATGACTACTGTGAAATTGGCGTATCGGGTAATTTCAGGGTGGATAATGCGCCTGCATTAAAATCTGCTGCAATCAGTGGTCTTGGGGTTGTGTATCTTGCGAGTTATCTGATGGAAGATGAGATTGCCAAGGGGACATTAGTGCCTTTACTGAAGGATTGGCAATTGACCCACCATCTGCCATTGCAGGCGGTTTATCCCCGTCGTAAGCACTTAGCACCTAAGGTCAGTTCTTTTATCGAATTCATCAAAGATCACATAGGAACGCCGCCGTATTGGGATGCACCCTATGTCGAATTATTCAGTAAACGTCAGTAAAATAGGAAACATTGTTCTCAAAAGCAGTCTTATGTGATTTCAAATTAACCAAGCACTTTTATGGCTATTTAAAATCAATACTTTAGGTTGAGTTGGTGAGTACATTTGCTGATGGTTTTTTAGGGTGTTCTAAAGCACTTTTTTATAACATCCTTGAACTCTGTTCTTAATTGAATACAATGGTAACAGTTGATTCGGAATGACCTGAGTCCTATGCGTTTATTGGAAATGACCCCTTTCAATTTTTGTGTACAGGTCGGCATTAATGCAGTTTTGGATCACAGCCAACAGAAGTTTGAGAACTAAAACAATGTTGGCTCTTTAAACCATCATCCTAGTTTTTGGTTTACCTCAGCCTTATCGCTGAGGTAATTTTTTATTGATGGTTTGTGCAGCCTTGGGCAAGCGTTTTGTCTCTCTGTACCCTAAAGTCGCAACTGTGTGTTAAGTGTGTGAAGGCGAGTGCTAAAGCATAAATTAATACAACAAATATAGTGACCCACAGTGAGAAGGGTTCTGTTATCTAACGGGATAATGGTACCAATAAAAAAGCCACTTTCGAGTGGCTTTCTTATTGGGCGTAGCTATATATGTCGCTTTAGTCGTGAAGCAGGTTAACAATGCTTCACGACTCAGCATTAAGGCATTAAGGCATTAGGGCATTAAAACATTAAGGCATTAGGCCTGCTTCTTACTGGCTATCCAGAGATCGACTTGTTGCTCTAACACATCCAGTGGCAATGCGCCGTTAGCAAGTACTAGCGTATGGAAGTCGCGGATATCAAATTGACTGCCAAGCTGTTGCTCTGCTTTATGTCTTAGCTCTAGTAGTTTAATCATACCTACTTTATAGGCTGTCGCTTGCGATGGCATAACGATATGGCGTTCAACCATTTTCACCGCATCTGATTTAGCATTTGGCGTATTGTCCACGTAATAGGTTATGCCTTGCTCGCGGGTCCACTTTTTAGCGTGGATACCAGTATCAACGACTAAGCGACAGGCACGCCACAACTCCATTGCTAGGCGACCAAAGTCAGAATATGGATCGGCGTAGAGTCCCATTTCTTTCGGGAAAGATTCGCTATATAAACCCCAGCCCTCAATATACGCGGTATAGCCCCCAAACTTACGGAACTTAGGAATATTTTGCAGTTCTTGGGAAATGGCTATCTGCATATGGTGACCCGGAATACCTTCGTGGTAGGCCAGCGCCTCCATTTGGTATTTTGGCATGGCTTTCATGTCATATAGGTTTGCATAGTAGCTACCTGGACGCGAACCATCCGGTGCCGGTTGTTCATAGAAGGCTTTACCCGCGGATTTTTCCCTAAAGGCTTCAACCTGCTTCACTACCATGGCGGCCTTAGGTTTTACTTTGAACACTTCATCCAAGCGCGACTTCATATTGTCGATGAACTTAGTCGCCTCAGCTAAATAGGCGGCTTTGCCTTCGGCGGTATTGGGGTAGTAGAACTGGGGATCATCACGCATAAAGCTAAAGAATTGCTGCAAATCGCCTTTAAAATTGACCTTCTTCATGATGGCACGCATTTCATTGTGAATACGTTCCACCTCAGAAAGGCCTAAGTCATGGATTTGATCGGCGCTCATGTTTGTAGTGGTCGTTCGTGCCAAGGCATTATTGTAATAGGCGGCTCCGTTAGGGAGTTTCCACGCACCATCGCGGTCATCAGCTTTGGCTGCTAAGGTTTTTACGTAACTGATGAGTTTGTTATAGGCGGGCTCGACTTGAGTAACGAGTGCTTGCTCAGCCTGTTGAAGCAGTGCTTGCTTCTCTGTCTCTTGAATCGCTAATGCGTTAACTTTACGGCGAAAATCTGCGAGTAGCGCGCTGTCGTCGCCCTTATCAAAAGGCGCACCTTTGATGATGTTTTGGCTGTCTGAAATCACATAAGCGAATATAAACTTAGGCGCGATAATGCCTTTATCTGCGCGAACGGCTAATACTGTCTGCAATTGACTTAAGCGTTTGGGCACGCTATTCAAGCGACTGATATAGGCCTTAGCATCGCTGACATCTGTGATTTGATGTTGGTTAATCAAGAAGGAGGCGATCATAGAGTGGCCGCCATACATCTGATTCACAGGGTAATTATGATAGCGCCATTGGTCATCTTCGATGTCATTTTGCAGATTTTGCTTCAGTAACATGAGGCTAAGATGAGTTTGTGGATCGAGCTTGGCCGCATCAATTTGATTGACCTGCGCTAGTTGTTTTTTTGTGCGAGCTATGGCTTTATCATCGGCGGTATCACCCAGTTCATCCCATTTATCATAGTCTTGCTTGATCCCCATATAGGTCTGCGAAATGGGACTCGCCATAATGTTTTCCATGAAGATGGTTTCGAACAGAGCATTGGCTTTTTCTGACTCGGTTTGTGCTACAGCATTCACAGGTTCGCTTGCACTGTGTAAGGCTGGCGCAGTTGATGCTGCATACGCGGGAATGGTCAGCAGAGCTGAAAGGGTCAGTGCGACTAAGCTGATTTTAGTTTTTATTGGCATGATCAGGCTTCCTAGATTGATTTGCATCAATACTAAAGAAGCTGAACAAGAATGTATGGATATTAGTGTTAGAAAATGTGTTAGCAGTAATAGTGTTAAACCGTACTATTAGTTACTAACACATTATTTATAGAGATATTTTAACGGCTAACTCAGCAGAATTGTGTCAGTAAATCATTAACAAACATATGACCTTTACTGGTTAATTGCCAATGTTCAGCGGATTCTGTGAGTAAACCGCGTTGTTTAGCTTTTTCCATTCCTTCGGTCAATGTGTCTCTGTGTTGTCCTGTGCGCAGTTCAAATTCTTGCTTAGGAATAGGTGTCATCAGACGCAGGCGATTCATTAAATATTCGAGCGCGCGGTCTTCCTCTGCAACTTCAATCGATTCGAAGGTGTAGTTGCTGGCACTCAGATATCCCTTGGGATGTTTAATTTTTACCGTGCGTATGATGCGGTTTTCTTTTGGCAGCGTCACTTTGCCGTGTGCGCCACAGCCTATGCCTAGATAATCACCAAACTGCCAGTAGTTGAGATTGTGCCTACATTGGTAACCAGGTTTTGCGTAGGCAGATATTTCGTATTGCTCATACCCTAATGCGGCCAGCTTTTGTTGACCTTGCTCATAGATATGCCAGAGCGCTTCGTCATCGGGCAGCTGCGGCGGTTTTGAGTGGAATAGGGTGTTGGGCTCAATTGTTAACTGATACCAAGATAGGTGTGGCGGGTTAAGCGCCGCTGCCGTGTCGATATCAGCCATAGCTTCAGCAAAACTTTGGTTCGGTAATCCATGCATTAAATCGAGGTTGAAACTTAAGTATCCCGCTTGGCTGGCTTTTTGAGCGGCGACTTGTGCCTCGTTTTGATCGTGAATACGTCCGAGTAAGTTGAGTTTATCCTTAGAAAAGCTCTGCACCCCGATAGATAAACGAGTGACGCCCGCAGCACGATAGGCACTAAAGTCATCGTGCTCTAAAGTACCAGGATTGGCTTCCATAGTGATTTCGATATTGTCACTAAAGGGGATTAGCGCATTGGCACCATCGAGTATGCGTTTGATTTGCAAAGCATCGAATAAGGATGGCGTGCCGCCACCGATAAAGATGGTATGGATCTGCCGCCCTTGGACGAGATGTAAATCTTGGCGTAAGTCTTCCAATAGCGCATCAACATAAGCCTCTTGTGGCAGTTCGCCATTTTGGCCATGGGAATTAAAGTCACAATAGGGACACTTTTGTACGCACCAGGGAATATGGATATACAGACTGAGTGGTGGCAGTTCGAGCTTTATCGCAGTAGTCACGGCAGTTGACGACATTATTGTGCATTCCCGCCTGTTAATACGCCTTGGGCTTGCATGGCGGCGATGAGTTGCACTAGAGCTTTACCACGATGACTTAAGGCATTTTTCTCGTTGCTGCTCAGCTCTGCCGCGCTACATTGATAATTTTCAGGGATAAAAATCGGATCGTAACCATGGCCATTGGCGCCACGTTGGCTAAAGTCGATTTGGCCTTCCCATGAGGCTTGGCAAATAATCGGGGTAGGGTCTTTCGCATGGCGCATATATACCAGTACGCATTGGAATCTTGCCCCGCGAGGTGCTGGCTGGTCTTTTAACGTCTCAAGTAGTTTCAATACGTTGTCTTGATCTTTGGCATTTTCGCCTGCGTAACGTGCTGAATAAATGCCTGGAGCGCCTTGGAGTAAATCCACTTCTAAACCCGAATCATCGGCAATGGCCGCAAGTCCGGTGATTTCGGCGGCATGCCTTGCTTTGATAATGGCATTCTCTACAAAAGTGGTACCCGTTTCTGCTACTTCGCTGACATTAAACTGGCTCTGCGGCAGTACAGTGACACCGTAGCTTGCGAGCATTTGATCGAATTCGGCGAGTTTGCCTTTATTACCGCTGGCGAGGACGATTTGTTGCATGGAATACCTATCATAAATGGGACGACGTGCGTTGGCACTATGATACCCAAGCTCAATAGTAAAGGACAGGGAAAGGGGTTGGCGCAACAGGAAAGCAACGCCAACAAAGGTATAAAATAGGTTTATTCAACGTAGAATTTTTGCTTGAACTGTAAGTTCGTGTTCAGTTGATTGCCATATTTAATTGCGATATTGAAGTTGATTTCCTGATCATCGCGGTAGGGCACTTCGGCAATGTAATAAATCGCATCACCTTCGCGGATCTCTTTAAACGTTAGATTGATTCGCGCATCTAACAAATTATTAGCAACTCCAGTAATTTCAACGGGTACTGCGGGCTTATTCGCTTCGCTAATATCTAATACGGCAATATTGATAATGCCAGTGTAGTTACTGCGCTTAATGCCATAGGATTTGGCTATGCTAGGCGTTAAAAATGTACTGCCAAGTGCCATGTAATGAATATCAAAATTGCCGACAGTTTCTTTTTGCTCGGCATTTGCAACACCGCAAAGGCTAGCCGTGAGAGCTAATACAGCGAGAAGATTACGGAACATGATGGATACCTCATATTAGGGAATGTTGGATTATAGGGCCGCTGTGACTATTTTTTTCAATAAATTAATAGCATTCAAAGGATTAATTCGTTTTCAGTTGTACGATTATTTAACTGATTGATCTTTCAACTGAATTACTTTTCACTATCTTGCCCCATCAGTTCAGTAATGACACTTGGGATGATCTTAGGGTCAATAATGCGGATTTGTTTATGTCGGCCAAGTTCACCTTTTATTATGTGAATGTCGCTCTTTGGCACTTTAAAAGCTTTTGCTAAGTACTTGCTTAAATGGGCATTCGCTTTGCCATCAATAGGCGGCGCAGTGATGGCTACTTTTAGCTCATCACCGTGCAATCCTACAATTTGATCTCGGCTAGCCTTAGGCTGAATGTAGAGATTAAGCAGCAAGTCACCTTGCTGCAAAGTCACAGCACTCATTAGATCACAGCCCAATAAGGGATATATTGAGCAAGTAACATATTGAGGAAATTCATACCAATAATGACCAGCATTACGGATAAATCTAAACCACCAATTGGCGGTATGATACGACGTATTGGTGCTAATACGGGTTCAGTTAACTGACCCATGATCATTACAATGGGATTATAGCCTTGGTTAAACCAGCTTAAGATTGCGCGTATTAATAGCATCCAAAATAGAAGTACCCCTGCTTTTTTGACCACAGATACAACGGCAAACAGCAAAAATAACAGTATGTCTATGCCACCGCCCGCAATGAGGCTAATTAGTAGCAGCTTGGCTATCACAACCAATAATGCGAGGACGAAAGATGCGGTATCAAATCGCCCTAAGGAAGGCAAAATACGGCGCATTGGTGCGATGAGCGGGTGAGTTGCTTTAACAATAAATTGGCTAAACGGATTGTAAAAATCAGCCCTTGCCAGTTGTAACCAAATCCGCAAAATCACCACCATCAAATAGAGATCGAATAGAGTGGTGATTAAAAAGGTAAATGCATTCATCGAGATTTCTACCTATTAAAGTTCGATATAAAAACGTGTTAGTGGATCAAAATGTTTTAGCCATTTCTTCTGCACGATTAATACAGTTTTCCATGGCTTTTTTTACTAAGCCGCGCATATCCGCAGCTTCAAATGTCGCCAGCGCTTGTGCGGTGGTGCCGCCCTTTGAAGTAACATTCTCCCTTAAATTACCTAAGGTCAGTTGTGGGTTTTGCTTTGCCATCATAGCAGCGCCAAGCGCAGCTTGCTGCACTAAACTTCTGGCTTTTGTTTCATCCATTCCCATTTCTTTGCCTGCATCTATCATAGACTCCATTAGCAAAAAGAAATAAGCCGGTGAACTGCCCGATAATGCAATCACTTGATCTAAATCTGACTCTTCATTTACCCACACTATTTCGCCGCCGCTTGACATCAAACGATCGCAAATGGCTTTCTGCTCGGTAGTAATGCTTTGAGGCGCATAGAGGCCAGTCATACCAACACTAATTTGCATCGGCGTATTTGGCATGGCGCGGATAAGCTTGATGTCTTGTGCCAGATAGTCGGTATATCGCTTTGCTTTAATGCCCGCAGCGATAGTGATGACTAACTTATTCGACAGCTCGACTGTCTGTAATGCTTCACAAACTTGTTGCATCAATTGTGGTTTTACTGAAAGTACTATGACATCGGCAGCTTGCGCCGCTGCCAAATTATCCTGAGAAACCAAAATCCCAAAATCGTCTTTTAGTGCATCGAGTTTACCTTGGCTGGGATTAGTCGCTTGGATGAGTTGAGCTGGATAGCCGCTATTGATTAAGCCACTGATGATGCTGCGCGTCATATTGCCGGCACCGATAAAGCAGATTTTCTGTTGATCCATTTGATTCTCTTCAGTGTGTTAACCGTTAACTTGTAACATCTTCACCTTAAATTAAGATGATAAAACGGTTAGTCATTTGAATGACTGAGCCTGATTATCGACTCTCGCTAATTGCTCTTAAATCGTTAATGTTCGGTGTTCTTAAATACAGTATTTGGGCATAAAGTGCTAAAAACAAGGTTAAACTGACCTCTAACTAAATGCCGAACGTGGATTTTACGCAGCGTAATTGCGCTCACCAAAAATGGCACTGCCAATACGCACCATAGTTGAACCGCAGCTAATCGCTGTATCTAGGTCATTACTCATCCCCATTGAAAGCGTATCTACAGCGGGATAATGCGTTTTAAGTTCTTGAAATAGATTGTTTAACATGGAAAACTCTTTAAGCTGCAACTCTGTATCTGCGGTAGCCGTTGGAATTGCCATTAGGCCCCTCAGTGCTAAGTTAGGTAGCTGAGCTATCAGTTCGGCCAGTGGCAGCATTTGAGCCGCATCTATGCCAGATTTTGTGTCTTCAGCACTGATATTAATTTGAATACAGACGTTTAATGGCGCCAATTCGGCCGGACGTTGCTCATTGAGACGTAGGGCAATTTTGTCGCGTGAAACGGTATGCATCCAATCGAAATGCTGGGCGACTATGCTGGTTTTATTGGATTGGAGTGGGCCGATAAAATGCCATTCTATGTCCGGGAAATCCCCCTTGAGCGCAGTAATTTTTTCAGCGCCTTCTTGGACATAGTTTTCGCCAAAGCAACGCTGACCCGCTTGGTAGGCTGCTATAATGTCTTCAATAGGTTTAGTCTTGCTGACGGCAAGTAAGCGAATACTGCTGGGGTGGCGGGCACATTTTTGCGCTGCTTGTGTGATCCTGCGCTGTGCGATTGCGAGTCTGTCTGCTATTGTTGTCATGATGTAATTATCTAGTTGCAAGGATATCCCAAACGATGGAAATCACTGAGTTATTGGCATTTAGTGTAAAACACAAAGCCTCGGATCTACACCTTTCTGCAGGGATATCTCCCATGATCCGTGTTGACGGTGAAGTGAGAAAAATTAACCTGCCCGCGCTCGATCATCAAGGTGTACACAGTTTAGTGTACGACATAATGAATGATAAGCAGCGTAAGGACTACGAAGAACATTTAGAAATAGATTTCTCGTTCGAAGTCCCTAATCTTGCACGCTTTCGTGTTAACGCATTCAATCAATCCCGTGGTGCAGCGGCTGTGTTTCGTACCATTCCAAGTGACATTTTGTCACTTGAGCAATTAGGTGCGCCGGAAATTTTTAAAAAAATTGCCAGTTTCCCTCGGGGATTAGTCCTAGTGACTGGACCTACTGGGTCGGGTAAGAGTACCACACTTGCCGCTATGGTGGATTACGTGAATGAAAATCGACATGATCATATCTTAACCATTGAAGATCCTATCGAATTTGTTCACCAAAATAAGCAATGTTTGATTAACCAACGTGAAGTTCACCGCCATACCCACAGCTTTAATGCGGCGCTTAGAAGCGCACTGCGTGAAGACCCAGACGTGATTTTAGTCGGTGAGATGCGTGACCTTGAGACCATTCGTTTGGCGATGACCGCCGCTGAAACAGGCCACTTAGTGTTTGGTACCTTGCATACCACCTCTGCCGCGAAAACGATTGACCGTGTGGTCGACGTATTCCCCGCCGGTGAAAAAGACATGGTGCGCACTATGTTGTCTGAATCGCTGCAAGCGGTTATTTCACAAACTCTGATTAAAAAGGTGGGAGGAGGCCGTGTCGCCGCCCATGAAATCATGATGGGCACGCCCGCTATCCGCAACTTAATTCGTGAAGACAAAGTGGCGCAAATGTATTCGGCAATTCAAACAGGTATGGCCCATGGAATGCAGACCTTAGAGCAATGTTTACAGAATTTAGTCAATCGCGGTCTTATCACTCGTGAAGATGCAATGGCGAAAAGTTCGAATAAACAAGCGACATTTTAAGGATTTATGATGGATGTTCGTCCGTTTTTAAAAGTGATAGTGGAACGCAAAGCCTCCGACTTGTTCATCACAGCGGGCTTTCCGCCGAGTGCCAAGATTGACGGTGAATTGCGTCCCTTGGCCGAAAGTGCCTTTACTCCAGCACAATCACTGGATTTTGTTGAGTCGTTAATGACAGAGGCTCAGAAGCAAGAGTTTCATTCCACTCGTGAGTGTAACTTCGCTTTTGCGGCAAAGGATTTAGGTCGTTTTCGGGTGAGCGCTTTTTGGCAGCGTGAATCGCCTGGCTGTGTGATGCGCCGTATTGAGACTAAAATCCCTGATGTAGATGATTTAAAATTGCCGCCTATTCTAAAAGATCTGGTGATGAGTAAACGTGGTCTCATCATTATGGTAGGCGGAACGGGAACAGGTAAGTCAACGTCCTTGGCGGCCTTGGTGGGTTATCGCAATGGTCATGCTCGTGGGCATATTTTGACTATTGAAGATCCGGTTGAATTCGTTCATGACCACAGAAAAAGTATTATCACTCAGCGTGAAGTGGGTATAGATACTGAGTCTTTTGATGCGGCGCTAAAAAGCTCCCTTCGCCAAGCTCCCGATGTGATCTTGATTGGTGAAATCCGTACCCAAGAGACGATGGAGTTTGCGCTGTCATTTGCAGAAACGGGTCACCTTTGTATGGCAACCTTGCATGCCAACAACGCCAACCAAGCGTTAGACCGGATTATGCATCTCGTGCCTGAGAGTAAACACCAACAGTTATTGTTCGATTTATCATTGAATTTACGCGGTATTGTGGCGCAACAATTGATCCCTAAAGTCGATGGCACAGGGCGTCGCGCCGCGATTGAAGTATTGATTAACACCCCAAGGGTGGCGAGTTTAATTGCGAAGAACGAGCTGCATTTACTCAAAGAAACCATGGCAAAATCCAACGAGCAGGGCATGCAGACGTTCGATCAGGCCTTGCTGAAACTTTATGTCGATGGCGAGATTAGTTACGCCGATGCGCTGCACCATGCTGATTCACCAAACGATTTACGTTTGATGATTAAATTGCAGAATAAAGAATCCACGGGCTCAGGTTTTATGGAAGGTGTCACCTTAGACATGGACTAACGCGATAGTCAGGTTCTGGGTTAGGCAGCTCTTTATGGGCTGCTTTTTGTTGGTGTAGTTAGATTTTCGTTCAGCTCAATCGGTTTTACTTCATCGCTATGCAGTCGTTAACCATAGCTTTTATTTTTTAATTCAATATGATCTTTACCTTGTGCGTTTGCGTAATGTACTGGTAAAGGAGAAAGCAATGAAAAAATTACCCATGATATTCGCTATGACAGCGAGCTTGATGAGTGTTGGCGCTATGGCGGCCACTTGTCCCGAGTATCTGAACCTTGAAGTACGAAAATTACATTCTGAAGAGACAGTTAATCTGTGTGAATTGACTCAGGGAAAACCAGTGTTGATTGTTAACACGGCCAGTAACTGTGGTTACACCCCGCAGTTTAAAGCGCTCGAAAAATTGCATGAAAACTACAAAGATAAAGGCTTAGTGGTCATTGGTTTCCCATCGGATGATTTTTTCCAAGAAGAAAATGATGAGAAAGATACGGCTAAGGTGTGTTACATCAATTACGGTGTCACCTTTACTATGCTGTCGACATCGCCAGTACGTGGTAGTGACGCTAATAGTGTCTTCAAATACTTAGCCGAAAAAACCGGTGCGCCTAAGTGGAATTTTTATAAGTATGTCGTCAGCGGTGATGGTGCGGTTGTGCAACAGTTCAATTCTAAAGTGAAGCCAGATAGTGAAGAGCTTAAGCAAGCGATAGAATCTGTACTTTAATCTTACGAATATTTATTAATTAAGAGGCTGTTTTGGCTAAATTTTCAGGCTTATCCAAAGAAGTTGGACACGGGCAGCGCGGCAAAGTAGGCGTGTTGTTGTTGAATTTAGGTACTCCAGATGAACCCACAGCATCTGCTGTTAGACGTTATCTTGCAGAGTTTTTAGCGGATCCCCGAGTCGTCGAAATTCCTAAGCTAGTGTGGATGTTGATTTTACACGGGATTATTTTGCGGGTACGGCCAGCAAAATCGGCAGCATTATACCAAAAGGTATGGACTGCGGCAGGTTCACCGTTAATGGACATTAGTTTGCGTCAAACGGCAAAGTTAGCGGATAAGCTTAACGCTGATAACCATGATGTTTCTGTGCATTTAGCCATGCGTTATGGCAGTCCATCGGTCGCCAGTACATTGCAAACTATGCATCAAAATGGCATTGATAAAATCGTGGTGTTACCTCTGTATCCCCAATATGCGGCGCCAACTACGGGTTCTGCTTTTGATGCGATTGCGGCTGAGTTGTCCAAGTGGCGCTATATTCCAGCACTGCATTTTATTAATACTTATCATGACAATGCTGACTTTATTAATGCTTTAGCCAATTCGATCACGGCTGATTTTGAAGCCCATGGTAAACCGCAAAAATTGGTGTTGTCATACCATGGAATGCCTGAACGTAATTTGCATTTAGGTGATCCGTATTACTGCTTCTGCATGAAAACGACTCGACTTGTCACCGAAAAGCTTGGGTTAGGTAAAGATGAGTTTGTCATGACTTTCCAATCGCGTTTCGGTAAAGCCAAATGGCTACAACCTTATACCGATGCGACTTTGAAAGCGTTGCCGCAACAAGGCGTGCGTGATATTGCTATCGTCTGCCCAGCTTTTAGCGCTGATTGTTTAGAAACGCTGGAAGAAATTGTTGGTGAGAATGGTCATCTCTTTGCCGAGGCGGGTGGTGAGAAGTTCCGCTACATTGCTGCATTAAATGATGATGATGCGCACATTACTATGATGGCAAACTTAGTGAAGCCACATTTTTGATCCGGTAATTTATCGGGTTAAACATCAAACTAAAAGGATAAGGCAACTTATCCTTTTCTTTTTTGTAGTTTTATTTATTGTGGCATTACTTGCTGAAGTTATTTTCGAAGTAGCTTTCGATGATAAGGACGGCAGACACCGCATCGACTTGACCTTTGGTCAGTGCCTTAAACCCGCCCAATTCGAATAATCTGGCCTTAGCATCAGTGGTAGTTAATCGCTCATCTTGAGTGGCTATTTTGACTTTGAACTTAGCATTGATGCGGTTCGCAAATTTACGCGCCCTGTGGGTCATATCTTGCTCTGTGCCATCCATATTTAAAGGCAGGCCAACGACGACTAAGTCAGGTTGCCACTCTTTGATTAAGTCGCCTATCTGATCCCAATTTGGGATACCATCGACGGCCTTGAGTGATAATAATGGTGTGGCGCTGGCGGTGATCTCTTGGCCTATAGCCACACCAATGCTCTTAGTGCCAAAATCAAAGCCTAATACGGTTTTCGAATTCATAGTGTGCGGACTTATATTAATAAATAGGCTTAAGCGTGACCCGCTTGAGCTGAAACTTGCCAAGCATCAAATCCGAGAGCACGGCTGGCCTGTGGCCAACGGTCTTCGTGTTTAATGTCAAACAAGAGCGCATTCGTTGCTGGAATTGTGAGCCAAGAATTATCGGCAAGCTCTTGTTCGAGCTGATCTTTACTCCACCCTGCATAACCTAAGGCGACGAGGAACTTCTCGGGCGATCTGTTGCTTCCAATCGCGGTTAACACATCACGTGAAGTGGTTAGCATTAAACCACAACCCAGATCTGTGCTATTGGCCCAATAGGGCTGAGAGGTATGCAGCACAAAGCCGCGATCTTGGGAGACGGGGCCGCCCATCATGACATTGGCATTGAGCACTAAATCCGCGGAGACTTGCTCTGCCGGCAAATCCATTTGTTCTAATAGCGAATTAACTTCGATACCGAGCGGTTTATTGATGACAAGCCCCATGGCGCCTTTGGCATCATGTTCACAGATATAAATGACTGAGCGTTCAAAAAACGTACCGTGTAGTGAGGGCATCGCAATTAAGAAATGGTTCTGCAAACTCTCCATTAAACTACTCCGTTTGATGTGGCTAAGTTGATCTAGCTTGCTGCTATATTGCTAAGTCGGGCGAGATTAACCGCCAGCTAATTTAACTTTGTAGTTTTGTTTCTCAAGTAATAGCTTTAATTGCTCGCGGTTGTCCGTTTGGACCTCAATAGTGAAATCTTTAACCGTTCCACCACAACCACATTGTTTTTTAAGGGTTTGAGCCATTGCTTTTAACGCGGTTTCATCGAGACCTAGGCCTGAGATAATCGAAACGCCTTTGCCTTTGCGGCCCTTACTGTCTCTATGGATCCTGACTATACCGTCGGATTCAGGAATCACTTTAGTGACGGGCTCTGCATTAATACGGCCTTTGTCGGTGCTGTACACTAAGGATACATTAGGATCTGCTTTCATAGATTTCATTCATTGGTGTTAAAAGATGACTTATACCCGTTCAGTTTATCAAATTTGCAGGGGTTCTGGGAGGTAAAAAAAGACCACTTGAGGATTATCCTTAAGTGGTCTGAACAAAATGCTAACTCTTTGCAGGGAAGTAAGTAAGCATATTTTTGAAAAAGGGAGCGTTATCAGCCATTTTAATTTATGCGCATAAAGACCATGACGATCAGCGCTACTGCAGTCAGTAAGGCGCTGGGCATAATAAATTTATGCAGCTTAGGTAACGCAATTAAGCAGGCGGTAGTCACAAAGCCGAATGCGGCGACTGTGGCATACTTAGTGCCATTCGCGACGGTATCAATGACCAACCAGCCAAGTACAATAAGAGGTAAAATCAGTAAGCTGACAGGCAAATGGCGCTTTATTTTGGCGTTATTGGCCTCGAGAGAAATTTTTTCTGGTGCAAGGAAAAAAATGGCAGATGCAACCATAAACGCGCTAATAAACCAGTACATTTCAACACCTCCCTCAAATATTAATTGATAATCATTATCATCTTTGGTTTTGCTGAAGTCAAGCTGAATGAGATGCCGCTTTTTAATCAATTGAGTTGTAGATTAGGCTATTGCTCTGTAAGCTAAATTCATATCTCTGATACTTGTCTTTGTTCGGGTCGAACATCTGAGGAAATTAAGATGAAAAATATTTTTGTAGCATTAGCTGTGTTGGCACTCAGTGCCTGTAGTTCGATGAAGTCAGGTTGGGATTTTGATCCTAGCGCCAATTTTACCCAATATAAAACCTATGCTTGGGTTGCTCAGAAAACGGATTCTGCTGGATATCATTTGGATGGCTTGATGGACCAACGGGTCAGAGAAGCGGTGAATAGCCAGTTAGCGAGTAAGGGGATGACATTAGTTGATGCAAAAGATGCTGATGTACTTGTTAATTATCTGACCAAAGTTGATAAGAAGATTAATGTTGATACCTTCAATAGTAATTTTGGCTACAACCCATACTATGGTCCAGGATGGGGTTGGGGCGGCAATATGCAGACCCAAACCACAGTAAGAGAATATGAAGTCGGCACCCTGATTATTGATTTGGTTGATAATAAAACCACTAAACTGATCTGGCGTGGTTCTGTTGCCGATACCATTCGCGACAAAAATACCCCAGAAGAAAGAGTACAGATCATCAATCAAGCTGTGGGCAGTGTGATGGCAAATTATCCCCCTAAGCCTGACACTAAGTAGTCCTGACTCAGTTTGAATAAAAATTAAGCGGCCTGAGGGCCGCTTTTTTGTGGCTGATTTTTATGCGTTTTGCCCATTCGATTAGATGATCTGCAGTTATTTATCATCTGATTGGATTTACGTTATTAATACTTATTAAAAATTCTATTTTCATAGATGACAATGTGAAGGTAACATTTTTATAACTGACTATTTTGTATAATATTTATCCTATAACTTAATAAAATTATAGGAATCTGCATCAGATTATTAATAGGATGATGAATTAATTTTTCTAATGATGAATTCAAAATAAAATCATTATAGAACTGAGAGGTTATCAGGCAGAATCAATTCTTTGAGTTGTTGGTAGTAGCAAAGATGCATGAGACGCAGATTATTGGATTACTTTGGCTGATTGGGATTATTGCCGAGGCGATGACGGGCGCTCTGGCGGCTGGCCGCAAGCAGATGGATTTGTTTGGTGTGGTGATCATTGGCTGCGCAACGGCAATTGGTGGCGGCACACTAAGGGATATGATGCTCGGAAATTACCCCTTAATTTGGGTTGAGCATGTGCATTACCTTATTGCGATTGCATTCGCTTCTTTGCTCACTGTCGCTATCGCCCCTGTGATGCGTTATCTGTCTAAGTTATTTTTGGCTATTGATGCTTTAGGCTTAGCCGTATTCTCCATTGTGGGCGCACAAAAGACGTTAATGCTGGGATTTAGCCCAACAATTGCCGTAGTCATGGGATTGGTCACAGGTGTCTTTGGTGGCGTTATCCGCGATATTCTGTGTAACCAAGTGCCTTTGATTTTTAAGAAAGAACTCTATGCGGTGATTTCACTACTGACGGCAGGCTTGTATATCGTCTTAAATGCCTATCAGTTAACGGAATGGATTAATCTGGTTATTTGTTTAAGCGTTGGTTTTAGCTTACGGATGTTGGCGCTGCGATATCATTGGTCTATGCCAACCTTTGACTACCAATCCAGTGGCGATCAGCATACACATTAAATCGTAAAACCAAATCGTAGAAATAGAACCGTTAAACAAAAGGGCAGCTAAGGCTGCCCTGTTTTTAGCTGTGAATTACTGCTGGGCTTGAAGGGTTTTCAAGGCTTCAAGGGCAGCATCATAGTTAGGATGCTCTGTGATGTTTGGTACTAACTCTTGGTATTGGAGCTTACCTTCTGCATCTATGATGAAAATGGCTCTAGCCAGCAAGCCATAATCTTGAATTAACAAACCATACTTTTCACCAAAATCACGCCACACGCTATCTGATAGCACTTTGATTTTATCTACGTTTTCCACTTTACAGAAACGCTTTTGTGCGAAGGGTAAATCGGTACTGATCGTTAGCATTATGACGTCATCGGAAAAATGGCCAACTTCGCTGTTGAAGCGCTTCGTCTGCAGTGCGCAAACACCTGTATCTAGGCTTGGCACGGCACTTATCAGTACAGTTTTACCCTTAAAATCACTTAGCATCACTGGCGTGAAATGCTCATCAACGACTTTAAACCCCGGCGCCATTTGCGACAATTTTGGTCTTTTCCCTTCTAAGGTGACTGTTTTTTCACCCATTAAAACCTGTGTTTTCTCACTGGCGAGTGTATTGGGACTCATCAGTACTAGGCTATAAATACAGCTTGCGGCTAAAAATGAAACATATTTTTGCATTGGATTTCCTCACACATGAATATCTGTGCCTTCGCTAATATCTGTCCATTAATGTACGCTAAAATGATGCGTAGAACCATAAAAAAAGGTCGGTAATTACCGACCTTTTTTATCCATTAATTGTTATTTGCTTAGCGGTAATTCTTTGACATGGATATCCATTTGTGGGAATGGAATACCGATATCTGCAGCGTCTAATGCATTTTTTATTTGCTCAAGCAGTTGGAAACGTGCAGTCCAATAATCAGATGTTTTTACCCAAGGACGAACCACGAAATTGATTGAAGAGCTAGCCAATTCAGAAAGTCCAACTGTATATGCTGGATCTTTTAACACATACTGGTTGTTATCTAAAATATCGGTCAATACTTTTTTAGTGAGTGCGATATCAGCGGAATAAGATACACCAATCACTAAATCGATACGGCGACTATCCATCGCTGAGTAGTTAGTGATAGTGCCATTCATGATAGATGAGTTTGGCGCTACGATAACTTTATTATCAGGAGTGCGAAGCTTGGTTGAGAATATGGTTATTTCATCAACAGTGCCGGCGATACCTGCAGCTTCAATATAGTCACCTACGCGGCAAGGGCGGAATAACACCATTAATACACCCGATGCAAAATTAGACAGAGAACCTTGTAGCGCTAAGCCTATTGCTAAACCTGCAGCACCGATAACGGCTACCAGTGATGCGGTTTGTACGCCAATTTGGCCTAACGTAGCAATAACCGCGAAAACAAATACCACTGCCCAAGCGAGGTTTGCGACAAATGAAACGACTGTCGGATCAACTTTACGGCTGTTAAGTAATTTACTAACAAGCTTCTGCGCTACGCCTGCAAAGTATTTACCAACAAAGAAGATGATAATGGCGAATAATGTTTTTAAGCCATAAGTCACAATCAGATCTGGTGCTTGCTTTAATAAACCTTCGAGGTTTTCCATTGAATAACTCCCTAAATATACGCTAACAAAAACTATTTATTATTGACGATAAATTCTACTCGCCGATTTAAACTGCGCCCTTCGCTAGAACGGTTGTCCGCTACAGGTTCAGATATACCTTTACCTATTACGGTAAAGCGATTTGGATTAAAGCCATAATCTTCAACCAAAATACGTTTTACATTTTGAGCCCGTTGAAGTGATAGTTGATAATTAAACTCTGGTGTACCAACGATATCTGTGTGGCCTACTAAGGTTAATTCAGCATCATTTGTTTCTAAGAATGCTTTTACTAAGGCTAAAGTTTTCCATTGAGAAAAGTCAACCTCGGCAATGGCAAATTCAAAATACACCATAGCTGCAGAAATATTATGACAATCTGTGTTTAACTCAGCATTTGAATGACTCATATCGCAAACTGGTGATGCAGTCATTTCCACAGCGGCTTCTTCCACACAACCATTAGCCATAACAGGTGTATTTGGCTCTGTGTTAGGACAGGCATCTTTGATATCTGGCACTCCATCTCGGTCAGTGTCAGACCAAGCAAATACCTGTGATGTTAGGCTTAAACTTAATAGCAAAAGCGCTAGCTGAATCCATCGAGATTGGGAGTTTTTCACTACAAATCACCTATTGAACGATAAGTATTAGTCAAAATTACTAAAGCGATCGCATTGTTGTAGCATGACCATCTTAGTGTGGCATTCTAACGAGTAAGACTCTTTTCGCCAAGCTAAACGCGTACAAGCGTCCATACATCGACAGATAGATATCGGCAAGATCTTGAGTATATTTATGTTTTTATTAGTAGATGTCAGTATGTCGATACTTGCTTCAAGTATATGCGAGGTTCTACATCGGTAAATTTGTCGACAAGTATGACGATAAACTATACAAAATAAGCCTTTAGCGCTAGAGTCTTGAGCCCATTATGCGCCAACCAAACTTTAAGTTGAGGACAAGATGATAGATTTACGCAGTGATACTGTTACCCAGCCAACAGCAGCCATGCGGTTAGCCATGTCCAGAGCCGAAGTGGGTGATGATGTTTACGGTGATGACCCTACGATAAATAGTTTGCAGGATATGGCTGCGGAGATGTTTGGCTTTGAAAGTGCATTATTTACCTGTTCGGGTACTCAAGCAAATTTATTGGCTTTGATGGCCCATTGTGATCGTGGAGATGAGTACCTGTGCGGTCAGCAGGCTCACAATTATAAGTTCGAGGGCGGCGGCGCCGCTGTCCTAGGCAGCATTCAACCTCAACCTTTAATGAATCAATTAGATGGCACAATTGCATTAGCTGACATTGAAGCCGCAATTAAGCCTGATGATATCCATTTTGCTCGTACTCGTTTGCTTAGTTTAGAGAATACGATTGGCGGTAAGGTTCTCCCGCAAAGCTATTTGGCGGACGCGCAGGCATTAGCCTTTAATCGCGGATTAAAAATTCATTTAGATGATGCGCGAGTTGCCAATGCTGCGGTTGCGCAGAATATTGCAATAAGTGATATCACGGCGCACTTTGATTCAGTGTCGATTTGTTTATCCAAAGGATTATGTGCGCCAGTCGGCTCATTACTCTTAGGTGATGAACGCTTGATTAAGAAAGCCATTCGTTGGCGTAAAATGCTTGGTGGTGGCATGCGTCAAGCTGGGATACTTGCCGCTGCGGGTAAGCTTGCTTTAACTGATCAAGTACAACGGCTGAGTGAAGATCATGACAATGCAGCGTACTTAGCTCGGCAGTTGGCAGAATTCAGTGAGTTCGAGGTCAATTTAGCCGCAGTACAAACTAATATGTTATTTGCTACATTAGCACCCCATATTGATGCGAACTTATTGGCTAAACACTGTCGAGCGGAAGGCATCCTGATAAGCCCAGGGCGTACGCTTCGGCTTGTGACTCATAAAGATGTCAGCCGTCAGGACATAGATAAAGTGTTGCGTGTTGTTAAGCAGTACCTCAAAGCCTAAGTGTGGATTGATTTCCGGTTTTACTGAAATGCCCGAGCTTTGTCTTGGGCATTTTTATAGGCAGATATTGCTTAATGTTGAATTATTAAGCAATTAATGAATGATTTTCTAAAACAAGCTTTAGACAACAGGCGAAATGTTTGTGTTTATCTATACTAAAAACAACAAGATTATATCGCTAAGGTAACTTTAGGTTGAAACCTAATAACAATACTAATAAAGGGGTCGATTATTGGACAAATCGGATCAGTGAATTGGAAATGCCAGCACTGTGTTCGACTGTTAAATCGCTAGAAAAGCTCGCCAAGGATGACGTTTCCTCTCTCGCATTACTCGGGCGTAGCGTGATGCACGATAACGCCTTAACCTCTCGTATTCTTCGAGTTGCTAATAGCGCTATTTACCATAAAGGTAGTAGCCAAATCTCCACTGTCAGCCGAGCGGCTATAGTGCTTGGTTTCGATGCGGTGCGAAATATCTGTATCACAGCCAAGTTACTCTCAAGCTTGTTAGAGAGTAAAAATTTGGCACCTAACGTATATCAAAGATTAATAAAGTTGATGGCTAAAGCATTTCAAGCCGCCATGATTGCACGGATGATGTTGAGCCATTATGACGAAGAAATGCAGGAAGAAGCTTTTATAGCCTCTTTACTGTATCACATAGGTGAGAGCGCTTTTTGGAGTATTGGTGGTGAGTTCACCGAAGAGTTAGATCTAAAACTACGTGAATGTGCAACGCCAGCAGAGGAACGAAGTATAACCCGCGAAGCCCTCGGCACTTCTTTTTCACTATTAACTCAAAGTATTGCCCGCAATTGGGGATTGGGAGAACTGTTGGTCCATGCAGTTAATAATCCTGAAGACCAAAGACCTGAAATTCGGTCTATTTTTATTGCGGATAAGCTCTGCGATATTTTATCTCAACCTAATCTTGATAAGCAGGAATTAGGGAAACGTATCACGCAAGCGGCGAGTTTTACTGGACTAGAAGAAAATGAGTTTATGGTGCGGATGCAACGCTGCGCGAATGCGACCCATAAGTTAGCTGAAGTATATGGTGCTAAGGTGTTGCTAGACTATCTACCTGATCCCAAGCGTATGGTCACAGTTAAACCTGTTCCACTTCCCATTCCGTTAGATATGCCTGTCTATCAAGTTAACTTGAATATTCAGTTAGCTAAGCTACGAGAACTAACAGGCTTCGCCATTAATAAAGCCGATTTTAACCAAATCATGCAAACGGTTCTCGAAGGTATACTTGAGGGCGTTGGCGTTGACCGGTGCGGCGTGCTGTTATTGTCACCAAGCCGTAAACAACTCCAACCTAGAGTGATATTAGGCCGTGATGCCGATGCCATTAAGCAAGAGTTTATTATCGATTTGAGCGATAGGCGGGGATTATTTTACCAAGCGATGGAGCATAAGTTACCGCTTTGGGTAGATGATCCTAGCTCTAAGAAATGGCAAGAGCAGTGTAAAGAATTACAAGCGCGACATGTGTCACGTCAAGGCTTTTTATTGGCGCCATTATTAGTCGATAGTAAAGTGATCGGGTTTTATTATGCGGATAGGGGCCCTTCGGAAAGGGCATTTGAAGACGTGGATTTTCAAAGTTTCATCCACTTCTCCCAATTGGCGAATGTGTGTTTTACTGTGTCCCTGAGATAGCGGTATAACTTAAGCAATTGTTTTTATTAATTTAATTTCAAGCTGCATTCTTTCGGAATTGCACTCTTTCAAACCGTATTTTGGGGAGTGCTGCGCTATTGTTTGTTTGCGGCTTTAATCTCGGCAGTTATTTGCTTGGCTACCTCATTAGGAATAGGAAAGCTTAAATGGTATTGCGCTATTTCCCAGTTGCCATTGGTTTTGATTAAAGTGCCTGTTCCTCGACTGACGCCATAGGCTGGACTATTTAATAACTCGTCAAACAATATGACATTACCGTGTTGGATTAAATGCCGCTCAGTTAAATCATAGCGCCAACCTTTTGTGGGGCGGGAGTAACGTTCAAATTCCGCCATTCCCCAGCGCTCACTCGCATCCGTGCCAATAAAAATGCCGTCTTTTCGGTACAGGGCAAAGTATTTATCCCAATTGGCATCGCTTGAATATTGGTTGAGTAAATCTAATACGTGAGCCGCCGCTTGTTGATCAGGATTCGAAGTCGTTTGAGTGCTTTGTGTTGGCGAGTCCTGTGCCTGTACGCTTACATTAAGGCCGCCAAGCATTAACGCGCTGAGCAGTAACCCCAAGGTAGCGCGATTAATATTGGAACCTTTAACTGAGAATGCATGAGTGTCTTTGAGCATTTGCGTGCCTCTACTTTTATGGGTTAATGCCAGTTTATCGGATCGAGTTGATAAAAGCGGCTCAGTTCCCGATACAAGTCTGGGTGTTGTTGGTAAAAATCCTCTGGTTTCTCAAAAAAGACTTCGGTGATGACGGCAAAAAACTCAGCGGGATTAGTCGCACCATAATAATTAAATAATGAGGGCATGCCAAAATTTGCACTGTGTTGTAATTGGGTAAATTCCCTACTTAGCACTTCAGACCAAGTGCTGTAGTCGGCAAAATGCTGCATAATGGGTGCGCCATTGGCTTGGCCATCTTCTTGATCGAGCTGATGGGCAAACTCATGGATTACGACATTATTACCATCATGGGGATCGGCGGCGCCGTCTAGAGTATTTCTCCATGAGAGCACAACTTTACCGTATTCCCATGATTCCCCTGCTAGCACATTGCGTTGTTCCCACACGATACCGCTAATGTCTTTATGTTGATTATTGACGATAAAGGCATCGGGATAGACCAAAATCTGTTTCAGTTTGGGGTAAAAGTCGGTTTTACGATTGAGTAGCAGTAGACAGGCTTGGGCCGCGATTGTGACTCTTACTTCATCCGTGATCTCAAAATTATCGCAGCCGATAAAGACTTTCTCATCGATGAAAATTTGGATATGCCGTTTGAGTTGCAGTTGTAGATCTGCGGGTAGAGCATGGAAGTAAGGCAGTCTTTTTTTGAGAATGCTGCGCCATTCTTTTGGAAAAGGTTTCATCGTGACTCGTCGACGATGTAAGGTCTTGCGCCAACGACTCGACAGTAGCCAGGTAATTGCGCCAATTCCTAGGATAAGCGTGATAACAATAGCGAGCATACTTCCCTGACTTTATCCTGATTAACTTAGTATTAGCTAATGGGGGTGAAGTTAGCTTAACTCAATCCTCTGGTGAAAAAAGAAACTGAACCGTCGCCGCATTTTTATGGTTAGGAATAGCGAACAGGTTGGTTTAGTCGTGTCTCTGTACGATTGCGACCTGTTAGTTTGGCGTGATAGAGAGCCTCATCAGCTTGATTAATTAAGCTATTCGTATCCATAGGTTGTGATCGCTCCCAGCAAGTAATACCAGCGCTGATGGTCAGTATGCCGTCATGGGGGGAGTCTTCATGTGGTATTTTTAAATTGATGATTTTATTGCGTAATATTTCAGCAAAATGATATGCCTCCTCGAGATTGCTCGATGGCAGTACTATCATGAACTCCTCTCCGCCATAGCGGGCAAGCATGTAAGTGGGTTGTTTCAAGATCGATTTGGCGGCATTCACGATTTTCTTAAGACATTGATCGCCTGCGACATGACCATACCTATCGTTAAATTGTTTAAAATTATCAATATCAAACAGAATTATACCTAGGGGCATGTTGTGGTCCCTTGCATACTCTAATTCTTTTTGGAGTTGTAAATCTAAATAGCGGCGATTATAGCAGCCAGTTAATCCGTCGGTTTCGGCCATGCCTTTAACCTGAGCTGCGTAGCTTTTTAATGTCTCTAAGGAGCTCACCATTTGCTGGAGCTCTAAGTTATCAGTGACAGGCATTCTGGCGTCGAGTTTTTCATTGGCAATGGCATTCATTGCATCTCGAGTCGCCATGACAGGCTTGATGATTCCCTTAGTGATAAAGTGCCAACTGGTGAGCCAGATGAAGAAGCAATATAAGATGCCACTGCAGAAAATTAATACGATAAATGCGGTGCTATCGTTTTTAAGTTCGCGGCCTGTTTGCTGAATTTCATTTTCAACTTGGTTAACGAGATCCTGCGTATAGGTCGCAACGATTTGTGCGGCATCAGCTTGGTATTCTAAATGCGCATTGGCGATATGAGTGCTTCTAATTGCTTTGCGAGAAAGTTCAAAGAGGTTGTCTTCACCGACCATGGTCTGTTTTATTTGTGATAACAAATTAAAATATAAGTTTTTATCGCCACCGATACTATCAAGCATAGCCTCCATGCTTAACAGCAGTCGCATAGCATCTCTTTGGGTTTGGTTTAGTTCAACTAGATTGTCGATGATATTCACTTGAGTTAACTGGGTAAATAAGTGTTCTCCTAGATGACTAAATAAAGATAGCTGCTGATTGGTATTGATATTTAAAGCAATCTGGTCAACGTTTCTCAGCTTAAGCTGACGTTCAGAGTCCGTATTAATATGCTGAAATTGGGTTTGCATTTCATCGCTAAATCCCGACGCCATTGACGTTAAGTTGGCTTGAATATTGGCTGCCTGTGAATTGGCTTGTAAGGCAGTATCGGTTAACGTGTTGAGTAATGGCAGTTGTTGTAAGTAATACAGTTGAGTATCTAAGGCGTGATTTAATTCTTGCTTATTGACAGTAGAAGTTTCTATTGAGGCCAGTAGTCGTGAGTCATTGATAAGTAATTCCCATTGTGTAGAAAGTTCACCTAACAGGCTAGTTCTTTGTTTTTCATCATAATAGTTATTCAAGCGTGCAGTAATGATTTGTAGTTTTTCACTGTTTTTTGCCAGTTGCAGCGCAGTGGTGACTTTTACCACATCTACCCCGACTAAGTGTTCAATTTCTGATTTGAGTTGCTGTGACAGTAATATGGCGACAACACCATTTAATAGCGCCATGCCCACTATGATATAGAAGGTTGAGGTTATTTTTTGTTTCAAACTTTTCAGTGGTTTAGTGCTTGGCATTATTTTCTTTGTCAATAGCAGGTACCTCTCCATAGGTATTTTGGAGGTGTTTTATCTCTGCACTTAATTTAATGAAAATATCTTCACTGTTAGCGGGTCTGCGGCTTGCGCTAAAACAGGCGTGGCTGAGTTCAGGGTAAATTTGTCCCATGGCAGTACTGGTGAAATGCCCAAAGGATAAGACCTTAGTAGACCAAAACATATTGGCTATGTGGCTTGCCTCAAATGCGCCTGCTATGCCTCTTAAAGATTCATCTTTAAATTCTGGGGCTGTTACTACATCCATACGACAGGGATTACCACCCCCCATAGCATAGGCATGTTGTGCCTCATAGGTGCCCATATATTTGAGCAGCCAATAGGCAGCTTGAGGGTTTTTGCTGTCGTAGCTAACGGCAAAGGCATAAGCGCCATTGTAGGGATAACCGCCAGGCACTTGGCTTACGGCTAGACGCGCGCCGAGAATGTTCTGTTCAACTTTAAAGGATTTATACCACAGATTATTGTAGGCAAAAGGCCACATTGCCGCTTGACCTGTTGCAATAGCATTAGCTGCTTCATTGAAAGCAAACTGCTCGTTAGCGGGAACGGCATAGGGCATTAATTTGCGATATTGCTTGGCCGCTTCAATGGCTTCATGGTTGATGGTGGGCACTTCAAAATGGGAGATCTGTTTCTGGCTGTTATAGACGGGCTGCATCCAAGTGCCACCTAAGCTCCAAATCATGCTAGAGAATTCATCGTTAATATGGGGTTTATCACCCGACATTAGCGCTAGTCCGTAAAAGTCATGAGTCAGTATTTTATCCGCCAATGTAGTGCCTGCTTTACGAGTGAAGAACTGAGCTTGATCTCGTAACTCTGTTAAGGTTTTTGCTGGTGCGAGTGGATAGCCAAACTGACGCAGAAACTGAGCTTTTTCAGTTTTATTATCAAAGAGATCTGCTCGATAATGATTTCCCATAACATAATTGTTATAGGGAATAGCATGGATTTCACCTTGATAGGACAAGATGTTAAGTAGCGATGGGTAATAGGGTTCTAGGTATTTCTCCATGGCCTTTTCGCCATCGGGATCGTACAGTTTAGCGAGTTCAATTAAGGGCACTGTATAACCATTGGCAGCCCATTCTTTAGCCCAGCCCGCTTCCATTGTGAGTAAATCGTATTTGCCTGAACCTTGAAGTAAATTCTGGGTCTGTAAGTTAAACATATCCTCTAATTCAGTACTGACCACCTGCACTTTTACGCCGGTTTTTGCGGTGAATTTAGGTAACATTTCTTGGGTTAAATAGTCGGTCCAAAATCCTTTTTCAGCGACCAAAGTGATGGGGGTTTTGTTTGTTAGCGGCGGGATTTGTGCCAATGAAAATTCTGCGTAACAGGGCATCATTATCGCTGCGGTTAAACAAAGAAAAATAAATCTGATCTGTTTTAACAAAAATAACACCTTAATGTTACGTATTGACTCTGAGTTAATATCATTAATTCAGCATTATGTATATTTAAGGATAGGTGGGATCAGAACTTATGCCGCGATTTTATGATGGTTTTTATTGTGTTTTTTACTTTTTGAGTAAAAAGCCGGTAACTCGATCTTAGCTAAGTTACCGGAAAAGGGTGGGAGTAGTGTGAATCGTTAACGGTTTTGGCGTTGTTGTTCTCGTAATTGCCTCAAGGCAATAGGTAGGTCGAAGTGTTGTTCAATCAAGAGTCGGAGCAGCTTTGATTTGGATATAGTGCTTTCTTCTGCCAGTGTAGCAAGATGGGTTATAGCCGCTTCACTGAGGGAAAATGTTGCTTTGCGATAGTGTGTTTTAGTTTCTACTTTTGCCGGGAATAATACGTCTGTTTCTAGGCTTTGTTTGTGTAAGCTCAACATATTGGAATGGCTCTGGGCCATGTCAGTTGTGATGTGATTTGCCTGTGAGCCTGTGTTTTTTGTGACAGTTGCATCTGCTTTATGATCTAGATTGCTTTTTATCTTATTCAGACTTTGTCCCATTGCGTACAAGTTTGCCGCCTCAATAAACTCATCTAACGAAAGCGAGTGCTGTAAGCTGCTAGATGACATAGCGTTTTTCTTGAGATCGCTGAGTCCCATTTTGCCCCCTTCGTTGAGTGGTCGTGTGAGTGGATTGAGTTTGATTGGTCAAATGATGATGCATTTGACTCACCCCCTGAGCGTGTATCGCGGGATGTAGGAGATTGGCTAAGCTGGCAGCACAATCGACTTGGAATAGTTCGCAGGCGATAGTGCGAATTTCTTCGGCTGCTTTTCCTGTGGGCTCGATTTCAATTACCGATAATCCTGATTCTTCACTGTCATCATAAACATTGCGACAGTAAGTTATCGCGTCAAGGACATGGATATCATAGGTTTTACAGACTTCTTTGGCCTCCAAAATTCGGTTAGCTTGATTGGGTAGACTTGGACATTGGGTGATCACAAAAGAAGCCCGTAACTTGGGATTAATCATCTTACACGTCGCGACGATATCGTCCATATGACATACGGTTTTTAAATCGCGGCGCTTAGGTCTTAAGGGCATTAAAATGTAAGAGGCGACAGACATGGTTGCTCGTAGCGCTAGGTTATCTTGCCCACCGCAGTCGACTATGACTACATCATAGTGTTGCTCAAGACTGAGTAAGTCATTACGGATCTTACCGTAAAGCTGCACGCAATTGATGCTGGCAAGTTGCGGATTGTTGTTTCTTGCATGGATCCAATCAGAGGTAGTGCGCTGGGGATCGCAGTCCACCATAATGACCGAGGCGCTACATTCTGTGGTTAGAAATACAGCTATATTTTGGGCCAAGCAACTTTTACCGCTGCCGCCTTTTTCTCCACCGATTAAGACTATCATGACGCATTCCTTAATTCTTTTGATGACCCTTGTGCAACGAGTTGATGAGTTTGGAGCTATCCGCATTGATGTCCGAAATCGAATGTAAACCTAATGTTAATCTCGGTCAATTGGCTGATTTTTGACGCTTTTAAATTAAATTGTCGTAGGCGTTTTTCTGTCAGTATCTGGTCATATGCCGTTAATTTGACAAAAAAGATGAGAAGAGGGATTTATAAAAATGTTTTTTATCTTATTGGTTTTACATTGTTTTATCTGTTATCCGTCAGTTAAAAGGGTTGTTTGTGGTGATCGGTAACTGTGCATAGGACTTAGGGTGTAGTTTTTTATTTCTTTCTTGGTACAAATGTTAATTTTATATTTCTAAATGTTATTGGCTGATCTGAGTAAATTATCAGCTTCTCAGTCGAAAGTGGTCTTGTTTGGTGAGGCACTTGTCATCAAACTGCCAAATGCTGGCTTTATCATCTCTATAGACTGACGTCTAAATCGCTTGAAATTTCAACCATGGAGAAGGGATGCCAAATGGATATCAAAACTATTATGCCTATTAAGTTTGAACTCGTTGAAACTGCACCGTTATTTCATGAACTACTTAATCTGCGGGCCACAGTTGGCCTCCCTTCTATTGGCGTTGAACTTGCGGATGTACAGGCATTGTTCTGGGTCTCTATTCGATTAAGTGACAAGACTGAATTGGAACATGCAGGCGCTGGGGCCGCTAAGTCTAATCTATTGGCAACGGCGTGTGTTTATGGCAACAAGCCCGGGCATTTGATGATTGAAGATTTTATTGTCTTACCCGAATACCAATCCTACGGGCTAGCAAAGATAATACTTGAGCGGGTGATGGCCTTTGTTGATGACCATGCGAGTGCGGGAACTTGTGTCAGTATGACCGCCCATGGTGAGCATGAGCGCTTATGTAGTGAATATGGTTTTCAGTATGCTCCCTGCGCTAACTTAGGGCCTAATCTGTTAAAAATTATCGCTTAATATTCGTGTGAGAATGCCTTTTAGGTGTTAGCTAGCGCGTATTTTTGCCCTTGGGTATATAGTTACTTTTGCGTAGTTAACGGCGACATTCGTTCGCTTATGTTGTAGCATCCGTAGGATTATCGTGACGTTCTGTATGAGATAACAACCTATGGATCAGCAACTCCTTATTGATGCTGTTAATCAAAAAATGCCCTTTGGTAAGTACGCTGGACGTAAGTTGCTCGAATTACCCGAACCTTATCTGGTGTGGTTCCATAAGCAAGGTTTTCCTCAAGGGAAACTTGGTGAGCAATTAGCCCTAATGTACGAAATCAAACTTAATGGCTTAGAAGGCATGCTAAAACCTCTGTTGAAATGAGTTCCCTTCTTTGTAAGAAAAATACTGCTTTTGCGATAAGTGTTGTATTTCGTGATAGAGATTAGCGATTTATTGTTTTTAGCGTGCTTTAATGCAGCATATTAGCAAAACAAAAGGAACGCAGGCATGATGGCAAAATGGGTAAAATTAGCGGCAGTAGCGACTTTAGCGTTAGGCATGTCAAGTGCTTGGGCTCAGGGTGTCACCCACGAAGGTACTGTTGTTGATACTATGAACGGTGGTGGTTACACCTACGTACAGATTAAAGAAGCTGATACCACTTTTTGGGCCGCGGGTCCTCAAACTGAAGTGAGCAAAGGTGATAAAGTGGCTGTGGTTGAGCAAATGTGGATGAACGAATTCACCAGCAAAACCTTGAACCGCACCTTTGATAAACTGTTATTTGTTGGCCAAATCGATAAGAAATAGTTAGCAGTATCGAGTGCGCTAACCTGAGCGCCTCTGTAATTCAACGGCTTCGATACTTTCGAGGCCGTTTTTGTTTTTAGCGTTCAATGCCGCTAAATCTGAGTTTGTGACTATCTCGATGGGGACAAAGGCGGCAAAATAGCGGCTATTTTTCTAGCCGTTATTACTCAGCAGGGGATCACTCAAGTGATAGCGTTTGAACAGTTCGAGATCCAGCCTTATCAGTCATGTTATGCACGTGAAGTGAGTGAGTTATTTCACCTTTGCGTGCACAGCATTACCCATGTTCGTTATGCGCAGGCGCAGCTTATGGCTTGGTCTGCGGCGCCAAGATCGGCTAAACATTGGGATTTACGGTTACGTCGCTCGAAGGCGTGGGTGGTTTTAGCCATAGATGAAGCGACTGCTTCTTCAGTTTGTTGCGGTTTTATCAATGTCGAAACCCATTTCCCCCGTCAAGGTTACTTAGATAGCTTATATATACATCCAGATTATCAAGGTAAGGGATTAGGTGAGCGCGCTTATCTTGTTTTAGAAGCTTGGGCTAAGGCACAAGGCTATGTGCGCTTGAGCTTGGACGCATCTTATCTCTCTAAAGGGTTGTTTACTCGGATGGGATTTATTCAAATACAGCGCAGTTATCAGCAAAAACTTGGGCAAGTGATCCCAGGTTTCTATATGGAAAAGAATATAGGAAAGAATATTTAACGTGCGTTTACTATGGTTTCAGCTAGAAAGTGATGTAAGGTATTCCACAGTAAAACATTAGCTTAACGCCGTTTAGTGACACTATTTAACTAAATCAGCACTGTTTAGCTTAAATTAGAATTCGGTTAATCTAAGTCAATTAATGATTCAAGATGGAGGGCTGAGAATGAAGATTCGACTATTTACGCCATCGGATGTCTCGCAGCTGGCGGCAATCTTTGAGGCGAGTGTAATGCAAGGTTCTGGTGAGTTTTACTCCTTCGCCGAGCGCTCAGCATGGGCTTATATCGAAGGTGAGACCCGCAGCGAGAGTTATTGGCTTGAACGCTTACAGGGAACCACTATTTGGGTTGCCGAAACCGATAATATGCTGGTGGGTTTTATCAATCTTAAGATAGGCACCGACAGCGATGTTGAAGCCGCTGCTGAAGTGGAATGTTTGTTTGTTCATCCAGAATATGCCCGTTCTGGGGTGGCTACCTCTTTGTATTTTGCGTTGTTTGAAGAAGTTAAAATCTTAGCGCTGAAACGATTAACGGTTGAAGCATCCTATCTCGCGCGGCCTTTTTTTGAGAAACAGGGATTTCGCAGTATTCGTCGTAATGAACATAAGCGTTTTTTGAATGCGACGGATAAAGCACAGGGCCAAGCTCAAGTGTTGGTTAACTTCAGCATGACGCTCGCCCTCTAACTCAGCTTATCAAGGGCTGTTCTGGTAGCTAAACGAGGCCGTTAGCACTGCTTTATAACATCGCCTTATAACATCGCCATAGAAGCGCCAATAAAAAACACTGCCAAAGATGACTTGTGGCAGTGCTTCTCGGTGAGTGCTTATTAAGCTGGCATCTAATCACTTACTCAATCGTTTGCTTGGTAGTTTGCGAATAACGAATAACTAATAAATAGTGAAGCCGCATTATTTAATCGCTTTGTTAAATCATTTGTATTACGCGTTAGGCGACAAGTCGAACACCAATGCGGTAACTGGGCCGCTTGTCGCAGTAAAGTCGACATTCGCGAGTTGTGTCAGATGTGCGCCGTCCCCAGCCGTGAGTGTTGTGCCATTGATATCCAACGTACCTTCAATCAATTGAACAAACAGATGACGATTTGCTTGAGCGGCGTTTCTGTCCATCGTCACTTTTTCGCCTTCACTCAACACTAAACGATATAGGGTCGCATCTTGTTGCACTTTGAGCGTGCCATTTTCACCGTTTGGTGTCACTACAGCCGTCAGTGGTGAGCTTTGCTCAAATGCTTTTTGCTGATAGCCCGCATCTATGCCTAAAATATCTGGGCGGATCCAAATCTGTAAAAAGTGCAGCGGCTCGGTTTTAGAGGCATTAAACTCGCTGTGGTAAATGCCTTTACCTGCGGACATCAATTGAAACTCTCCTGCGGGTAAGGTTTTGATATTGCCGAAGCTATCCTTGTGAGCGATAGTGCCGGATATCACGTAACTGATGATCTCCATGTCTTTATGACCATGGGTATCAAAACCTGCGCCGGGTGCCACTCTGTCATCGTTGATGACTCTTAGGGATGATATCCCCATGTGCTCTGGGTCATAGTAGCTAGAGAAAGAGAAGGTATGTTGACTCTTTAGCCAGCCTAAATCTGCTTGACCGCGATCTTGTGCTTTTCTTAATGTGATCATCTTGCTTTCCCCTTTATTTGATGCGGTTAGCGAATAGGTTATCTACAGCGAATTTGCCAGCACCTGATACCGTCAATGAGACTGTGGCTGCTAATAGGGCGAGACCAAATTCGTAACCGTTATTGGCAAGGAACAGACCGTTGCCTATATGTACCGAGAAAATCGCCACAACCATAGTGAATGACAAGACGAGGGCCGTTGGGCGAGTCAGCAGGCCAAGCAATAGGAACAGGCCGCCGAAGAATTCACTTGAACCTGCCATCAATGCCATTAAGTAACCTGGCGTCAAACCAATGGATGCCATCCATTGTCCAGTGCCTTCTAAGCCGTAACCGCCAAACCAGCCAAACAGTTTTTGTGAACCATGGGCGATTAAGATGATCCCGATAGGAATGCGCAGTGCCAGTGGGGCAAAACTCGTGGCTGATTTCAGTGTTTTTGTGATCAGTGCTTTCATGGGATATTCCTCATTTCAAATTATTTAACGAATAGTTAAGGGTATTGTTCACTCAGTCTTAAGTCAGTTTGGCTGCAGTTCCGAAGAACTTCTCCATTGCTAAGCAGTGTAGACTTGACCTTTGGCAAAGAAAATCGGAACATTTTCAATGTCCATTTCAAATAATTTGAATATAAGGTTTATATGTTGCCATCTATTAGTCTCGATGGATTAATCGTGCTCGATGCCATTGATAAAAAAGGCAGTTTTTCCGCTGCTGCCGAGTCTTTGTTTCGGGTGCCGTCGGCACTGACCTACACAGTGCAGAAACTGGAAAGCGATTTAGGCACAAAATTATTTGAACGTAAGGGCCAGCGCGCCGAGCTGACCTTAGTCGGTCAACTTGTGCTGCGCCAAGGCCGAGAAATCCTTGCGGCAACATCAAGGCTCGAAGAGGCGGTGCGTCAACTCGAGACAGGCTGGGAGTCTTCATTGACCTTAGCCATAGATACAGTGGTGCCGGATTTACCCCTGCTGCAGTTGATTGGTGAGTTTACTGAGTTGGGTAAGCAAGTGACTGTGAATATCAGCGAAGAGTCCTTAGGTGGCGGCTGGGATGCGCTCTATTCTGGTCGTGCCGATATCGCTATCGGCGTAACAGGGGAGTTGCCCAAAGGCCAATATCATGTGGTTGAAATTGGGGAGTTGGAGTTTGTATTTGCTTTAAATCCCGCGCACCCATTGGCGCAACATGCAGGTCCAATTCCGACCGAGGCATTGCTGCAATTTCCTTCTATTGTGGTAGCAGATAGTTCGACTGCCCTAGCACAGCGATCAAGTGGTTTATTTGATAGTCGCCAAGTGATCCGTGTGCCGAATATGCAGACCAAAATTAAGGCGCAGCAATTGGGATTAGGTGTGGGTTACATTCCAAAGCACTTGATCTTAGATGCGTTGGCGGCGGGAAGCCTAGTGGCTTGTCATGTGGAAATGCCGCGCCCAACGCAAGCTGTGTTTATGGCATGGCGTAAATATGCTGAAGGCAAGGCGCAGGATTGGTTTACTGCGCGTTTACCGCAATGTGATTGGCAATTTTAAGCTCAGGTTTGTTTAGTGCTTTGTAAGTTGCCACTCACTTTGCTCCTCACAGCATTAATGTTTACGCCATGAGGAGCATAGCGCCTAACCTATACGTTGGCTGTGGCTGGTGTAATGCACATGCTGTGACAATAAATCAGACAGATTCGGTGAGCGATTCAAGAATCGAATAAAGGCCTGTGGCAAAGTAAGTGACTCCATCGACTCCTGCCAGCGGGCTTGCAGCAATGGAGAATAACCTTCTTTACCTGCGGCGGTATAAGATGTTGAAACTCCTACGTAAAGTGACTCAGGTTCAACGGGATACCATAGTGATTGGCTGTCTTGCTGCATCATCTCTAGTCTGAATAAACGCTCACCCAGTGGGCGTCGCCCATCGTAGTAATACCGTAGGCCGTAAGTGTAGGGGAAGCTGCCTGCACCTGTGCCACGGACACTGTTGTTGGTTGCCGCGTTAATCGCCGATTCGAGCGCTTGATAGAGAAACTGACCTTGAATTTCATACTTAACTAATGGTAATTCGAAGGGGAGTAATTGCCCCATCACATCGGCTAGTGTCAATTGTCCTTGGGCCACCGATTGGCGCACACCGCCAGCATTATGCAGAGCAAAGTTCACTCTTGGGTCGACCAGTTTGGCTTCTTGGAACATGCTGCGACTCACCCAAGGTGCTATTTCACTGCCGTGGGGCAGGGCTTTAGAGGGTAAGCGGGTATGGACTAAGTTCTTCGGCACCAGTGCTAACACTTTGTTTTCCATCTCTGCGATAGCGGGTTTGTAGATATCTCGGATCACGCCATCGATATCGGCATCGGCATCATCCCAAAAGATATTCGGATGCTGATTAAGCTGCTGGCGCACAGCTTGGTAATCTTGGTTATCGACGGCCGTGTTAGCACTTAAGATAAAGTGTTGATCTAGCATGAAGTAGTTGCCGCCCTTTAAATTCAGCACTTTCCCATCAGCGTCAAACGTTATCTCGGCTAAGCCGACGACTTCGGCATACTTACCCGCATGCACTATGGGCGTGTTATTGATGACTTCACCGTAGGGCAGGTTGCTCAAACCTAAGGCGCGAAAATCCCCCTGTAGCGTATGCGTGTGACCGCCGACGATAAGGCTAATACCATCGACTTCGGCCGCGAGGCGTTTATCCTGATCTAAGCCTAAGTGGCTGAGCACGATAATATGCTTAATACCTTGATTTTTAAGGTGCTCAACCGTGCGCGCGGTAGTGGCGATAGCATCGACAAAATGGGTGTCGGGATCGGGACGAGCGATCTCTTTCATCTGATCTAAGGTAATACCGACAATGGCTAATGTCTTATCGTGGAAGGGCTTAAGCAGGTATTTCGCGTGTTTTTGCTCATGATCATAATCCAAGATATTAGGCAAACCCCTCAGACAACCGGGTTTGTTTAGATCCTCTTGGCTTAAATCCATATTGCCCGCAAGCAATGGGAAATCAATTTGCCTGGCAAACTCGGCAAGTCTGGCGTTACCTTCATCGATATCGTGGTTGCCAATGACCATAGCATCAGGTGCCAACAGATTGAGTAAGTGGGCGTTGGCCTTACCTTTAAAATGGCTGAAATACAGCGTGCCCTGGAAGCTGTCACCACCATGCAGGAAAATAAAAGACGTATTGGTTTGTGCAGCGGTGTGACGCGCTTTTGTGATGTGATGGCCGATGCGGGCATAACCACCGCTATGGCTGGTCACATCTAGCTTATGTTGGCCTATGTTAAGGCTAAATTGGACGCGGCAGGGTTCAAAATTCGAATGGGTGTCATTAATGTGCGCGAGTGAGAGTGTGTAGCTCTGTGTCATAACTTACCTCTATTACGGCGGGTGAGTATATACCCAAGCAACCTGAAAATGCGAGTTTCAGAGGGTTCTGAGTTATCTGCATTCTAAAAGAATAAAGGGAGCTAGGCTCCCTTTATATTAACAAGCACTAAACTTGGTTAGCCTTCAGCCGGATTTGGCTTCGTCATCATCGGATGCGGCTTCAAAATCACCGTCATCGGATAGGCGAATGCCTTTTTGCTTCATGCGCTTAGTCCAAAGTTTACGTGCCAATTGCTGCATATCGGTCGCGGGGTCGTTTAGATCGACAATCTCTAATCCTAACATAGATTCGATGATATCTTCTTGAGTTACGATACCTTGGCTACTGCCGTACTCGTCGACCACCATCGCAATTTGGGTGTTACGCTTAATCATACGCTCAAAAAGTGGCAGAATTTTTGCGGTTTCAGGCACCACAAATAAACTCCGTTTAAGCTCACCAATCGGCGCTTCTGGCGTGTAACGCTCAGCCAGCAAAACATCGGTGCGGGTAATGTAACCAATCACATCATCATGATCTTGGTCGTACACAGGAATACGGGTAAAAGGTTTGTCGCGATATTGGCGCACAAACTCATTTTGAGTCAGATCCACTGGCAGCGAGAACATCACAGTGCGCGGCGTCATGATTGCCGTAACGGGCATATCTCGCACCTTCAGCATTTGCGTCAAAATTTTTGACTCTTGCTCATCAAGCTCACCGGATTCATGGCCAATTTTGGCCATAGCACTCATCTCTTGGCGTATGTAGTGGCCTTCATCACCTTTGCCCATTAGGCGAGTGACTTGCTGTGACATCCAGATCAGCGGTTTAGTGGTACGTTTCATCCACAGCACGGCAACAGAAACACTCGGTGCGAGGCGACGCCAATGGTTTGCACCCAATGATTTAGGAATGATTTCTGAGAAAAACAGGATAATAAAGGTTAATACGCCCGAGAAAACACCTAACATATCGTCACCAAATACTTTAGCCGCTTGCGCACCTGCAACGGCGGCACCGACGGTATGAGCGATAGTATTTAGGGTAAGGATTGACACCAAAGGGGCTTCGACATTCTCTTTCAATCTACGTAAGCGCGCGGCTGCGGCACTGTCAGTTTGTTCGAGTGATGCGATATAACTTGGGGTAACCGATAACAGAACAGCTTCGAACACACTGCACAGAAAAGAAACAGCGACAGCGACAAGCACTATAATGATGAGGGTTAACATATAGGTGGAATTACAACTCCGTATTTTAGGCCAATATTAGCCCGTGGAGATTCTATCATAGGTGAATTGAGTTACTGGCTAAAATTTATTTGCGTCTGTATAATTCGCCGCCCTGTTGCAGGATCCGGTTTTTGGTGTTGAGGTTAGCTATATGAGTGAAAAGAAGATCAATTTATTAGACCTTGATCGTAAGGCGATGCGCGCATTATTTGCGGAAATGGGTGAAAAACCCTTTCGTGCCGATCAGCTCATGAAATGGCTATATCATTTCGGTGTCAGTGACTTCGAAGAGATGACCAACATCAACAAAGTGTTACGTCAAAAATTGGCGGCCCGCTGCGAGATCGTTGCACCAGAAATTTCGAGTTTCCAAAAATCGACCGATGGTACGATAAAATTTGCAATCAATGTTGGCCAAGGCCAAGAAGTGGAAACGGTTTATATTCCTGAGGATGATCGTGCGACCTTGTGTGTATCTTCACAGGTTGGCTGTGCGCTGGAATGTACTTTCTGCTCGACGGGTCAGCAAGGTTTTAACCGTAACTTAACGGTTTCTGAAATCGTCGGCCAAATCTGGCGCGTGTCGCACTTTTTAGGATTTGCAAAAGACACGGGCGAGCGTCCGATCACTAACGTCGTGATGATGGGCATGGGTGAGCCATTACTCAATTTAGCTAATGTGATCCCTGCGATGGACATCATGCTCGATGATTTTGGTTTTAGTTTATCAAAGCGCCGCGTGACCTTATCAACATCAGGCGTAGTGCCAGCGTTAGACAAACTGGGCGATGCCATCGATGTGGCACTTGCTGTCAGTATTCATGCACCGAATGATGAGTTGCGTGACATTCTGGTCCCGATCAATAAAAAGTATCCGTTGGATGAGTTTTTAGCGGGTATTCGTCGCTATATTGCTAAATCAAATGCTAACCGCGGCCGCGTGACGGTTGAATATGTGATGCTAGATCATATCAACGACAGTACAGACCAAGCCCATGAGTTAGCTAAGTTAATGAAAGATACACCTTGTAAGGTGAATCTGATCCCATTTAATCCGTATCCTGGCTCGCCTTATGGCCGCTCATCTAATTCACGTATCGACCGTTTTTCTAAGGTTCTTATGGAATACGGTTTTACTGTCATCGTACGTAAAACCCGTGGAGATGACATCGATGCCGCTTGTGGTCAGTTAGCTGGCGATATTCGCGACAGAACGAAACGTTTAGCGAAAAAACGCATGCAAGAAAACCAGATTTCAGTCACAATGAATTAACTCTTTGTTTGCACAGATTTATAGGCTTGCCCATGAAGCATGGATTGCCAAGGTTTTCGTTGATTTTAAGCCTGTCGTTATTGATGACAGGATGCGTCACTGAGCGTACTTATACTGGGACAGATATTCCTGTTTCGGAACGAAAGTTAGACAAAGTCGCCGCCGCAAGAGAGCGGATGCAGCTCGGTTTAACCTATTTAAATCGAGGTAGCACGGAACAAGCCAAATACAATCTTGATAAAGCATTAGAATATGCTCCAGAGCTCGAAGATGTGCATACCGCTCTGGCTTATTACTATCAAACCGTGGGCGATTTAGTGCGTACCGAAGAGTCGTACATGAATGCCATTAGTACTAAGGACGCCTCTGGCGATTCCATGAATAATTTCGGGGTGTTTTTGTGCCAACAAAAGCAATACAACAAAGCTGAAAAAATGTTTTTGGCCGCAATTGAAATGCCCAAATATACGCGCACTGCCTCAAGCTATGAGAACTTAGGTCTTTGTAGTCGCGAAGCAGGACAAGCAGAAAAGGCACGACAGTATTTTCAGATGGCGTTAAAGTATGACCCGAGACGCTCGGTGTCATTACTGGAGTTGGCAGAGTTAGAAGTCGATCAAGGTGATTTTATTCAGGCGCGAAACCAATTAGCGCGCTATCACCAAGTGGCTGAGCAAACTCCAGAAAGTTTAGCGCTCGGGATCAAAATAGAGCAGGCAGTGAATGATGATGCCGCTGTGAAGAGATTTGGTATTTTATTGCTTGCCAAATTCCCAGCATCACCTCAGGCCAAGCAATACAGAGTTAATTTGCATCAATGAAAGATCATGAAACCAATGTGCCAGTTGAGTCGGTAGCACCGCAATCAGTCGCGCTAGATGTCACGCTTGGTACTTTATTAAAAGCCGCCCGCGAAAAAATGGGCCTTAGTATTCAAGATGCCGCTGTAAAGCTGCATCTACGTCCTCGTATTATTGAAGATATTGAAGCTGACAATTTTACGAATATAGCCTCATCGACTTATGTACGTGGCTATGTGAAAAACTACGCGCGTATGGTCAGTGCCGATGCGGCTTTGATTGAAGCTTGTCTTGTGCAGCAAGTGCCAGTTGTGACTGAGCCTGCAATGCAAAGTTTTTCACGCAAAACCACATATCAAGCTCGCGATACACGTTTAACTTGGCTGAGTATTTTTATCGTCATAGTGTTACTCGGTTCGTTAGTCGTCTGGTGGATGCAAAAAACGACCTTGCTAAGCACTATTGATGTGTCGCAACCCACTGCTGAAGAGGTCGCAGCAGCGAATCAGACGCTGCCAGGTGATGTGTTATTGACCGAAACGGATGCCAGTCCTCGTTTGACTGAGATTGCCGCAAACGGCTCAATGTCTATCGATGGTCCAATTAAAGATACTGATGCAAGCACTATTGATGTCAGCACAGGACCAACGGACAATAATTATCCTCAGACCGTTGATACGAGTAATGAAGATGGTGGTTCAGCAATCGCAGCCACTACGACAACGCCATCGGTTCCGCAAGCTACAGCTCCTGTAGTCCAACAGCCTGTTAGTGCAACGCCTTCACCGACCACAACATTAACGACCACTGCCACTGCAGCAAGTACTTTGGTTGCTGTTGCAGGACAATCGATTATAGATGTCCAGTTGACGGGTGATTGCTGGATAAACATTGTTGATGCGAAAGGTAAAGCGTTAGTCGATGGTGTTAAAGGCGCTGGCGCAACAGTGCAAGTGAGCGGTGTGCCACCGTTTAAAGTCATTTTAGGTGCACCCCATGTAGCGACCTTAAGCTTAGATGGTCAAATTGTTAGCCTAGCGGATTTCCCCAAGGGACGAGTCGCGCGTTTAACCTTGCCTAAAGCCTAACGACCGCGTAATGATCTGCAGCACGTACCGAAATAGAGCGTATTAAGCATGTATAATGAAACTCCCATAAAAAGACGTCCTTCCACCCGCATTTATGTGGGTAATGTACCGATTGGTGATGGGGCGCCGATTGCTGTTCAGTCAATGACCAATACTAAGACCACAGATGTTGAAGCGACAATTGCTCAAATTCGTGCCTTAGAGAAAGTCGGTGCCGATATAGTGCGTATCTCTGTACCCACTATGGATGCGGCTGAAGCCTTTAAACTCATTAAGCAAGCGGTCAATGTTCCTTTAGTGGCCGACATTCATTTTGATTATCGCATTGCTTTAAAAGTTGCCGAGTACGGTGTCGATTGCCTTCGAATCAATCCGGGTAATATAGGCAATGAAGAGCGTATTCGTAGCGTGGTGGAATGTGCCCGTGACCATAATATTCCCATCCGTATTGGTGTGAATGGTGGTTCACTAGAGAAAGATCTAATGGACAAGTACAAAGAACCCACTCCTGAAGCCTTGCTTGAATCAGCTATGCGCCATGTGGATATTCTGGACAGATTGAACTTTGATCAGTTCAAGGTCAGCGTTAAAGCCTCCGATGTATTTTTAGCGGTCGAATCCTACCGTTTATTAGCGAAACAAATTCGTCAACCCTTGCATTTAGGCATTACCGAAGCAGGTGGCGCGCGCGCGGGTTCAGTGAAATCGGCCGTAGGCTTAGGCATGTTATTGGCCGAAGGCATAGGTGATACCCTACGTATTTCCTTGGCCGCTGATCCGGTCGAAGAAATCAAAGTCGGTTTTGACATTTTAAAGTCGCTGCGTATTCGTAGCCGTGGCATCAACTTCATTGCCTGTCCATCTTGTTCTCGTCAAGAGTTCGATGTGATCAGTACAGTCAATGAGTTAGAGCGTCGCCTCGAAGACGTGACTACCGCCATGGATGTGTCTATTATCGGCTGTGTAGTTAACGGCCCAGGTGAAGCCTTAGTGTCGCACATAGGCTTAACCGGTGGACACAATAAGAGCGGATATTACGACGAAGGTGAACGTCAAAAAGAACGTTTTGACAACGACAACATTGTCGATTCCCTCGAAGCGAAAATTCGCGCAAAAGCCAGTCAAATGGCGAATCGTATTCAAATCAAAGATACAACTGAGTAATATGTACCCGCATTTGGGCATAGATTACGCCTAATGATGTTGAGCTAGGCCCCGAAACCGACGGGGTCGTTTTACGTTTTACGCTCAAAAGCCTATAATGCGTGACATTTTTATTAATTTAGCGAAATCGGACGAGTCGATACAGTGGCAAAACAGATCCAAGCGATTCGCGGAATGAATGACATTCTGCCAACTCAAAGTCCTCTATGGCAAAAAGTGGAAGCGGTACTACGTTCGAGCGTCAGTGCTTACGGTTACAGCGAAATCCGCACTCCAATAGTGGAAAATACCGATCTTTTTAAACGCTCTATCGGTGAAGTAACTGATATTGTTGAAAAAGAAATGTATACCTTCGCAGATAATAACGGTGATAGCTTAACGCTGCGCCCAGAAGGTACCGCGTCGACAGTGCGTGCAGGTAACGAAAACGGTCTGCTATATAACCAAGAGCAACGTCTTTGGTATATGGGTCCTATGTTCCGCCACGAACGCCCACAAAAAGGCCGTTATCGTCAGTTTAACCAATTTGGCGTTGAAGTGTATGGCATTGGCTCGGCTGATATTGATGCTGAAGTCCTAATGCTATCGGCACGTCTGTGGGAAAAACTCGGTATTAGCGAGCACGTCTCGTTAGAGCTAAATACCTTAGGTGATCCTGCTGAGCGCGCTGTTTATCGTGATGCCTTAATAGCGTTTTTAGAGCTGCATAAAGATGCGCTCGATGAAGACAGTAAGCGTCGCATGTACAGCAATCCGCTGCGAGTATTGGATTCAAAAGATCAAAATGTCCAAGCCATATTGGTTGATGCACCAGAGTTAATGGATTTTCTCGGTGAAGAATCGAAGACACATTTTTCACAATTACGTGAACTACTTGACGCAGTGGGTATCAAATACACCATTAATCCGCGTCTAGTACGTGGTTTAGATTACTATAATCGTACTGTATTTGAATGGGTTACATCTAGTTTAGGCTCACAAGGTACTGTACTTGCGGGTGGTCGCTACGATGGTTTAGTCGCCCAGTTAGGTGGTAAAGATACTCCAGCGGTCGGTTTTGCTATGGGCTTAGAGCGCATTGTCTTGCTGCTTGAAACCTTAGAGCTGACCAAAGATATTCCGCCAGAAGTGGATGTGTATGTCACGGCCATGGGTGATAGCTGTCTGGTTGAAGCCATCAAGGTCGCGCAGGAATTACGTAACGCACTGCCAAACCTTAAAGTGATGAGTCACTGTGGCGGCGGTAACGTGAAGAAACAAATGAAGCGTGCCGACAAAAGCGGTGCGAGTGTGGCACTACTAATAGGTGAAGATGAACTTGCCGAAGGTATGGTTACGGTTAAACATTTACGCAATGACATCGAACAACAACGGGTAGCTCGAAGTGCCTTAGGCGCATTTTTGGCTGAACTGATCAAATAAAGGGGACGTGCGCGTGGAAATTTATAGCACAGAAGAACAACAAGTTGATGCTATCAAGCAGTTCTGGAAAGATTACGGAAATTCAATTTTAATCGGTGCCGTAGTGGGTTTAGGCGGCTTATATGCGTGGAATTATTATTCTGACGTTAAAGTGGCGCAAGCGGAAGAAGCTTCAAAAGCGTTCCAAAATTTGACCACTAAATCTGCCGATGAAGCCGCAATGCTTGCGGGTGTCGCCGAGTTTTCTAAAAATCACGATCAAAAGGGCTATCAAGCCTTGTTAGAACTGATTGTGGCCAAAACTGCGGTAGAAGCGAAGGATTATCCAAAAGCGATTGATGCTTTGAACAAGGTGATTGCGGCTAAACCCGGTGCTGGTTTAGATGTGATTGCGACTTTGCGTTTAGCACGAGTACAAGCAGAGCAAGGTCAAATTGATGCAGCTCTAGCGACCTTAGATCAAGTAACAGATAAAGCTTTCTTCGCTCAGCGCGATGAGTTGAAAGGTGATTTCTTAGTACGTCAAGGTGATGTTGAGAAGGCAAAAACAGCTTATCAAGCTGCCATGGACAATGGTGGTGTGGTGACAAGCCCTGCGCTTAAAATCAAACTTGATAGCCTAAATCAGGCATAAGGGATCCCTTGATGAAGTCTTGGTGCAAAAACCTGCTAGCCGCTGGATTAAGTCTGGCCATGTTATCCGCCTGTTCGTCGAGCGATGTCGAAGAAGAACCGGTAAGTGAGTTAACTGCCATTCAGGCGACAGTGTTTCCTGAAGTGAGTTGGAGCGCCTCTGTCGGTAATGGTGTTGGTGATTATTATTCTCGCCTCGCCCCCGCCGTTAGTTACGGAAAAATTTTTGCCGCCGACCGTTATGGTGAAGTGGTTGCCTTCGATGAGGCCACTGGCGAGCGCGTTTGGACTAAAGATTTCAGCGAAGAGTTTCGTGATAACGCTTTAGCGAAAAATAAAGGTGCGCGTATTGCTGCTGGTGTGACTGCTGCGCGTAATAAAGTCTTTTTAGGTGGCGAAAGTGGGCTGCTTGCTGCATTGAACGCTGAAGATGGTCAAGTGTTATGGCATGTCGTTGCTGGCGGTGAATTACTGTCTGCTCCCACTGTGGCCGATGACGTCGTGGTGGTCAGTACCAGTTCTGGTTCACTCGAAGCGTTTAACGTCGATACTGGCGCTAAGCTGTGGGTGTATGAAATGCAATTGCCGAATCTGACCCTGCGCGGTACAGGTTCTGCAGCTTACGAAGCGGGTGGTTTCTTCATAGGTACCGCCGATGGCAAAGTGGCTGTTGTGATTAAAAACAATGGTCAAGCTGCGTGGGAACAGGCGATTTACAATCCAACGGGTGGTAACGAGTTTACGCGTATGGCCGACGTGGATATGACGCCCTTGATCCTTGGCGACAACTTATATGCAGTGAGCTACAACGGTAACTTAGTGTCGATGGAACTGCGCACGGGTCGAGTTGTGTGGACACGTAAGTATTCTAGCTTTAACGAGTTAGCATCAGCGGGCCTAAGCTTGTACTTAGTTGACGATCACAGCCGTATCTACTCAGTTGATAAACGTAACGGTTTGGAACTGTGGAGTAATTCTGAGTTAGCTAACCGCACTCTGACATCTCCGGCTGTATATAAAGACTATTTAGTTGTGGGTGATTTCGAAGGTTATTTACACTTCATCGATCGCAGTACAGGGACGATTGTGGGTCGTGTCCAAGTGGACAGCTCAGGATTATACAGCCAGCCGTTAGTGGTGGATGATAAAATCTATGTTCAAGGTCGCAGCGGAAAGTTGGCTGTTGTAACACTTCCATAGTTAAAAGTGTTATCCTTGCTGAGCCCCTGGAAGTGTGTTCCGGGGGCTTTTTATTGAAAAGTTTTTTAGAGGCAAAATCATGATCCCTGTAGTGGCCCTTGTTGGTCGGCCGAACGTCGGTAAATCCACCCTATTTAATCGTCTTACGCGCACGCGTGATGCGCTGGTTGCTGACTTTCCTGGCCTAACACGTGACCGTAAATATGGTCGAGCATTCTTATCCGGCTATGAGTTCATTGTGGTCGATACCGGCGGTATCGATGGCACTGAAGAAGGGATCGAGACGAAAATGGCTGAGCAATCCCTTGCTGCCATTGAAGAAGCCGATGTCGTTCTATTTATGACCGATGCGCGCGCGGGTTTAACCGCTGCGGATCTGTCGATTGCACAGCACTTACGTAGCCGTCAAAAAACCACCTTTGTGGTTGCTAACAAAGTTGACGGTATTGATGCCGATTCAGCTTGTGCCGAGTTTTGGTCTTTAGGTCTAGGTGAAGTTTACCAAATGGCGGCGTCTCAAGGACGCGGCGTGACTAATATGATCGAATACGCGCTGACCCCTTATGCCGAAGCGATGGGCATTGTGCGTCAAGGTGAAGACGAAGTTACTGAAGAGCGTGAATATACCGAAGAAGAAGCCGAAGCTGAGCAAAAGCGTCTGCAAGATTTACCTATCAAGCTGGCGATCATAGGTAAACCTAACGTCGGTAAGTCAACCCTGACTAACCGTATTCTAGGTGAAGAGCGTGTCGTGGTATTTGATGAACCCGGTACGACCCGTGACAGTATTTACATTCCAATGGAACGCGAAGGTCGCGAGTACGTGATTATCGATACTGCGGGTGTTCGTCGCCGCAGTAAAGTACATCAAGTCATTGAGAAATTCTCAGTGATCAAGACCTTGAAAGCGGTTGAAGATGCTAACGTGGTGTTGCTTATCATCGATGCCCGTGAAGGGATTGCCGAACAAGATTTAGGTCTGTTGGGTTTCGCACTCAATGCGGGTCGCGCTTTGGTTATTGCCGTCAACAAGTGGGATGGTATCGACCAAGGGATTAAAGATCGTGTGAAAAGCGAGCTTGACCGTCGTCTTGGTTTTATCGACTTTGCCCGTATTCACTTTATTTCGGCGCTGCACGGTACTGGTGTTGGCCATTTATTTGAATCGATTGAAGAAGCTTACGACAGTGCCACACGCCGCGTCAGCACTTCTATGTTGACTCGTATTATGCAAATGTCGCAGGACGATCACCAGCCGCCATTAGTGAATGGTCGCCGTGTGAAGCTTAAATACGCTCACGCCGGTGGTTACAATCCGCCAATCGTGGTCATTCACGGTAACCAAGTGAGTAGACTGCCTGACTCGTACAAGCGTTACATGATGAACTACTTCCGTCGTTCGTTGAAAGTGGTGGGTACGCCAATCCAGCTACGTTTCCAAGAGGGTGATAACCCATTTGAAAACAAGACTGAGAAGTTAACTATGAGCCAAGAGCGCCGTCGCAAACGCGCACAAAGCCATATCAAAGACAGAAAAACCAAATAGTGTTTTTTACCAGACACATTTGAAACAAAAGGAACCTTAGGGTTCCTTTTGTGTTTTAAGACTATTTCAGCGTCATGTAGATTTATTCGAGCGGCTTTATCTGAGTGACGGTTGAAATCACTTGTCCATGGCGCAAGCGGGTCTGCAAACTATCACCTATGGCCAGTTTATCAGCAGAGTCGACCACTTGATTGTGGATGTCAGTGGTAATGCTGTAACCACGGCTTAAAGTGGCAAGCGGACTGACGGTTTCGAGTTGATGGGCCGCGTATTTTATCCGCTGTTCACTTTGGCTGAGTTTGTCCTGCAATGCATCCTGTAAGCGGCTCGCAAGATAACTTAAGCGGTTACCCTCAATGGCGAGTTTATGCTTGGGAGATTGCTGTTCAAGGCGGCTTGCGAGCAACTGCTGACGGCGGCTGAGCAGATGCAAGCGATTCGACAGCGCGGACTCTAGTCGTAATTGCATCTCATCGAATCTTTGTTCGAACTGCTGCAAAGTCCGTTTAGGGTCTTGGCGTTGCAGTCTGTGCTCTAGCAAACTAAGTCGTCTTTCTTGTTTAAGCTGATAATGTTTCGCGCTTTGTTGCAGGCGCGATAAGGCTGTGGCGAGTTTTTGCGCCTTATTATCACTGTCTTGTGATAATAGCTCCGCGCCCGCAGAGGGTGTTGGGGCGCGGATATCAGCAACATAATCACTGATAGTCGTATCAACCTCGTGGCCGACGGCGCTGACAATGGGCAGGGCGCTGTTATAAATCGTGTGGGCGAGGGCTTCGCTGTTAAAACACCACAAATCCTCAAGCGAACCGCCGCCGCGGGTGAGCAGTAATACATCGACTTCTAAACGTTGGTTGGCGATATTGATTGCCTGACAAATACTCTGCGCCGCGGTTTCGCCCTGAACTTGGGTCGGATAGATAATGACTTCAATCGAAGGATCGCGCCTTGCCAATACATGTAAAACATCACGGATCGCCGCACCCGTAGGTGACGTAATAACGCCAATGCGTTGAATATTTTTGGGTAGCAATCTTTTGGTGTCGGCGGCGAATAAGCCTTCGGCTGCGAGCTTCATCTTGAGTGCATCGAACTGCTGGGCGAGTAATCCATCCCCAGCGGGCAGCATGGACTCAATTAATAATTGATAGTCGCCTCTGGGTTCATAAACGCTGATCGCGCCTTTGACCAGCACTTGCTGACCATTGATGGGCTTAAAGCTGACCGTTTGGTTACGGCCCTTAAACATGGCGCAACGGATCTGCGAAGAGTGGTCTTTTAAGGTGAGATACCAATGCCCTGAGCTGGGGGAGGAAAAGTTGGATATTTCGCCATTGAGCCAGATTTTACCCAGTTGCCCCTCGAGGATTTGCCTGACTTCACCATTGAGCCGCGAGACAGTATAAATGTTGTTTTTGGTGCCTTGCATCGAATAACTCAATAAAATGGGGATATTTACTATTTTCCATTTACCAGTGGCGATATGCAAGGTATAATCCCGCCGCAATATTTCACCTCTAAATCCTACTCAACTGGGGAGATGTTGCATATGCTACGTTTAATTAAAGAAGCGCTTACTTTTGACGATGTGTTGCTTGTTCCTGCGCATTCGACTGTACTCCCAAATACCGCCATTCTAAAAACTCGCCTGACCAATACCATTGAATTGAATATCCCACTAGTGTCTGCCGCTATGGACACAGTTACCGAAGCTCGTCTTGCGATCGCGATGGCGCAGGAAGGCGGCTTAGGCTTTATTCATAAAAACATGAGCATTGAAAAACAAGCCGAAGAAGTTCGTAAAGTAAAAATTTACGAAGCGGGCGTGGTTCAACAACCTGTAACTGTGACGCCATCAACGACCTTAGCCGATCTGAAAGTGTTAACACTGAAGAATGGTTTTGCGGGTTATCCCGTGGTCAACGAAGCCAACGAGCTGGTTGGTATCATCACTGGCCGTGACGTACGTTTCGTGACAGATTGGAGCAAAACGGTAGAAGAAGTGATGACGCCTAAAGCGCGTTTAGTCACTGTTGCCGAAGGCACTAAATTAGATGAAGTGCAAAAATTGATGCACTCACATCGTATCGAAAAAGTTCTTGTGGTTGATGATAACTATAAGCTGAAAGGCCTCATTACAGTTAAAGACTTCGAAAAAGCCGAACGTAAACCGAATGCCTGTAAAGATGAGTTAGGCCGTTTACGTGTTGGTGCCGCCGTAGGTGCGGGCGCTGGTAATGAAGAGCGTGTTGACGCTCTGGTTAAAGCCGGTGTTGACGTTTTACTTATCGATTCTTCCCATGGCCATTCCGAAGGCGTTTTACAACGCATTCGTGAAACTCGCGCTAAACATCCTGATTTGCAAATCATTGGCGGTAACGTTGCCACGGCTGAAGGTGCATTAGCCTTAGTCGAAGCGGGTGTTAACGCAGTTAAAGTGGGTATTGGCCCTGGTTCTATCTGTACGACTCGTATCGTGACTGGCGTGGGCGTACCACAAATTACCGCGGTATCCGATGCCGCTGCAGCCATGAAGAGCCTAGGTATTCCTGTGATTGCCGACGGCGGCATTCGTTTCTCTGGCGATTTAGCCAAAGCATTAGCGGCGGGTGCATCTTGCATCATGGCGGGCTCAATGTTTGCGGGAACTGAGGAAGCACCAGGTGAAACTGAGTTATATCAAGGCCGTGCGTATAAATCCTACCGTGGTATGGGTTCTTTAGGCGCTATGTCTCAAGGCTCATCTGACCGTTATTTCCAATCCGATAATGCTGCCGATAAGTTAGTCCCCGAAGGTGTAGAGGCGCGCGTGCCTTACAAAGGCAAGTTGAAGGAAATCATCCATCAACATATGGGCGGTCTGCGTTCATGCATGGGCTTAACGGGTTGTGCCACCATTCTAGAACTGAATGAAAAAGCCCAATTTGTGAAAGTGACTTCAGCAGGCATGGGCGAGTCCCACGTGCACGATGTGACTATCACTAAAGAAGCGCCGAACTATCGTTCAGGTTCTTAATCGTTTGATAAGAGGGGGCGGCAATAAGCCGCCCCTTTGTAAAGCGTGTGATCCAATACTCAAGGCTGGCCCTCGCCGCGTTGAGCAATGTTAAAACAATAGATGAGATAAAGGTTACCCATGAGCGATATTCATGAGCACAAGATACTGATCCTCGATTTTGGATCTCAGTACACTCAACTGATTGCCCGTCGTATCCGTGAAATCGGCGTTTACTGTGAATTATGGGCTTGGGACGTAACAGAAGCCCAAATCCGCGAATTTGCCCCGAACGGCATTATTCTTGCGGGCGGACCAGAAAGTGTCACGGCTGAAAACTCGCCGCGTGCGCCTGAATACGTCTTTACCGCAGGTGTGCCGGTACTGGGCATTTGTTACGGCATGCAGACTATGTCTGAGCAGTTGGGCGGTAAAGTGATCCAAGGTGTGGGCGAAGGTGAATTCGGCTACGCTCAAATTGAAATGCTGACAGATTCATTGCTATTCAAAGGCATCGAAGATGCCGTTAGTAGCGAAGGCAAACCCTTACTCGACGTATGGATGAGCCACGGTGATAAAGTGTCGGCTATTCCTGAAGGGTTTGTGGCGGTCGCTAAAACGGACACTTGCCCATTTGCCGCTATGGCAAACGAAGAAAAGCAATTCTTCGGCGTACAGTTCCACCCAGAAGTGACCCACACTCGCCAAGGTATGCGCATGTTATCGCACTTTGCCTTAGACATTTGTGGCTGTGCAGCCAACTGGAAACCCTCCTCTATCATTGAAGATGCGATTGAGCGCTTGAAGAAGCAAATCGGTGATGATGAAGTGATTTTAGGATTATCGGGCGGTGTTGATTCTTCGGTTGTGGCTATGCTGCTACACCGCGCTATCGGCAAAAAACTGACCTGCGTATTCGTTGATAACGGTTTATTACGTTTGAATGAAGCCGAGCAAGTGATGGAAATGTTTGGCGATCATTTCGGCCTGAATATTATTCACGTTGATGCGGAAAACCGTTTCCTCGATGCGATGAAAGGCGAAGCCGATCCAGAGGCTAAGCGTAAGATCATCGGCCGCGTATTCGTGGAAATTTTCGATGAAGAATCGAAAAAATGCGCCAATGCCAAATGGTTAGCGCAAGGCACGATTTATCCAGACGTGATTGAATCTGCTGGTAGTGCCACAGGCAAAGCACATGTGATTAAATCTCACCATAACGTTGGCGGTTTGCCAGCCGATATGGCGCTCGGTTTAGTCGAGCCTCTGCGTGAACTGTTCAAAGACGAAGTGCGTAAAATTGGTCTTGAGTTAGGCCTGCCATACAACATGCTTTATCGTCACCCGTTCCCAGGCCCTGGTCTTGGTGTGCGCGTATTAGGTGAAGTGAAAAAAGAATACTGTGACTTGCTGCGCCGCGCCGATGCTATCTTCATTGAAGAACTGCATAAAGCCGACTTATACAATAAAGTCAGCCAAGCCTTTACAGTGTTCTTACCTGTACGCTCTGTTGGCGTGATGGGCGATGGCCGTAAATATGACTGGGTTGTGTCACTGCGCGCAGTTGAAACAATCGATTTTATGACAGCCCATTGGGCACATCTGCCCTATGATTTCTTAGGTCGCGTATCAAACCGCATCATTAACGAAGTCGATGGCATTTCTCGCGTAGTTTACGATATTTCAGGTAAGCCACCTGCAACCATCGAATGGGAATAGCCCAAATATAAATAGCTAATAAAATACTATTTATGATTTATCTCAATGCCAGTCATTTTATTGACTGGCATTTTTATTGGGATGACGATATTTTTTCTAAAAAAAACAAGGTGATCCAAAAATCTGAAGCAGTCAGTATTGCTTCGGACGCAAATTGCAGTCCTTTAACTGAGTAAAAATATAAGACAGCACTTTCTTTCCAATGCGGGATTGTGTATCACTATTTGAGTTAACACATCTATTGATAAGGTTTTTCTCCTTAAACTTCTTTTTAATCATTAGGCTAAGAGCTGTTATTATCGAATTCTTGATTATCCGATAAAATTATCTTGCTCTAGATAGAGTTAACAAGATGTTCAGCTGAGGATTACCGTGGCAATTTTTGATATTGAGAAAGACGAATTACTCCGACTCTCTGATACTCTGCTCGAAGAGTTGATTGCTCGCCTCGCCGAGGCTGAAATAGCGGCGCAGGGGCATAGCCCTGCGTATGTAAACTGGTCAGGTTCAATTAATGCTGCTGATGGTGGGATTGATATTCACGTTCAAGTCCCTGTCGAACAGCTGAGCGCAGGTTTTCTCGAAAGGCCGAACACCATTCTTCAGGCAAAAAAGCATTCGATGCCGAGGGCTGCAATTATCAAGGAAATGGTCACCGCAGGGAAACTGTCTTCGACCATCTCTGAACATGCTAAAAAAGGTGGGAGCTATATCATTGTCAGCTTAGGTGATGATTGCTCTCCTCTTATGAAGAGGGACCGCATCAAAGCTATGCGAGATGCCGTGGCTGATGATCCTAATAGTGACAATCTTTACTTGGACTTCTACGACCGTTCTAAACTGGCTCAATGGGTGCGGCAACATCCGTCAGTCATGCTCTGGACAAAAAGAAATCTCGGTCAGGGATATTCCGGTTGGCAGCCATACGGCGCATGGAGTAATCCACCCGAGGGGGCGCTGGACACCTTGATTTCAGCACCAGGGGTGACCGTCACTCTGCCGTCAGGCAGGGGGCAACAGCTCAGCATTAATGACGCCATTGCACCGATGCGAGATCTTATTCGCTCTACTAGGAAGGCGGTTCGCATCACTGGGTTATCTGGCGTTGGAAAGACCAGAATCGTACAGGCACTTTTCGATGAGACAGTCGGCACAGATGCGCTTGACCGGACTATCGCAGTCTATGTCGACACAGGTGAAAGTCCGGAGCCTTCTGCTACAGCAATGCTAGATAGGCTGATTGCAGAGGGGGAACGGGCTATTATGGTCCTTGATAATTGCCCTTCAGAATTGCACACCTTACTAGCCAGTAAAGTCTCTGCCAAAGGTACAAAGGTCAGCCTTATCACGGTTGAATATGACATCAGAGACGATAAGCCTCAGACCACTGAGGTCATCCATATAGAAGCAGTAGGGCCTGAGGTGGCTGAACAGCTTCTGCTGCGCCGTTTCCCTAAAATCGGCCAGAATAACGCCCGCCGAATTGCCGCGTTTGCTGATGGTAATTCGAGGGTATCTCTGGCTATTGCCGAGAGGGTTGAGGAAGGTGAGAGTTTAGCTCAGCTTTCTGATACTCAGTTGTTTGATCGCTTGTTTGAGCAGCGTAAAGGCCCTGATGATAACCTGCGTGAGCACGCTGAAATTCTGTCTCTGGTATATTCATTCTCGGTAGCAACTGTTGAGAAAGGCCAAAACGAACTTGAGGTATTGGGTTCGAACTTTGGGTATTCCTCAAGCCAGTTGTCTCGGTCAGTCAACAAGTTATCAAACCGCCATATAGTACAGAAGAGGGCTTATTGGAGAGCTATTTTGCCCCATGCCATTGCCAATAAGTTGGCTATGTCGGCACTGAATAATATCCCAGTTGCTCAACTCAGAGAAACCTTTGAAGCCCCTGAACGTCAACGCTTACTCATGTCTTTCGCACATAGGCTAGGGTTGTTGCACGATCATCCTGTGGCGAAAGAGATCGTTGAAACTTGGCTTCAACCCGATGGGTTGCTGGGGCGGATAACAGAATTAAACGATATATCGGCACGAATGCTGGATTATATCGCACCAGTAGCGCCTGAAGTTCTGCTCGACAGGATTGAAGCGGTACTTATCTCCTCTGATTTTGAAGGCATGAAACCGGGTTATAAATCTCGGCGAACGTCAATTATCAATCTTCTGCTATTGCTGGCGTATGAACCGAGCACCTTTGAACGGTGCATTAGATTGCTCATTCATCTGGCTGATTTAGAAGAGGAAAGTAATAATAACGCCTCGGTGCGAAACCAGATAACAAAGTTCTTCCAAGCATATCTCTCTGGCACCCACGCTACTTTAGAACAGCGCGTTGCGATCATGAATGAATGTCTTTCATCAAGTGTTACTGGACGTAGGTCGCTGGGTTTAAGGATGCTCTCTACTGCCTTAGAAGCGCGGTGGAGTGGGTCAGGGGGACATGAGTTTGGTGCTCGCCCAAGAGACTATGGATTTAAACCCAATCACGATCAGCTTGTGCAGTGGCGTAGCGCCTTTATCGACGTTGCTGTCAAACTGGGAACCTCTAGTGATTCGACTCTTGAAGATCTCGCAAGACAGACGCTGGCGAAAGCATTTAGAGGCATGTGGCGACAAGTTGCAATTAGGGAAAAACTCATTGATGCAGCGCGCAAGTTACATGCGCATTACCCTTGGGGTGAGGGGTGGAAAGCCGTCCGAACAACGATCTATTTCGACCATACTAAGCGCAAAGACGGGGATGATGTAGAGTCACTGCCAGACAACCTTGCCGCATTGGAGAGGGAGTTGGAGCCTCATGACTTGGTTTCGGAAATAATGATATATGTGCTCAGTAATGAGCACTACTATTGGGCGCTTGACGTTGATTTTGATCATGAAGACACCAACAAGCATAGCGAAGCTGAGAAGCGACTTGAAGCCAAGGCGCTTCAATTGGGTGAGGACTTCGCCGCATCAGAGCATGAGCTTGGCGAGTTGGGGTGTAACCTGTTCTCCAACGATTGGATGCCCTATCGCACCGCATTTGGGAGGGGCTTGGCGAAAGGGGCACAGGATTTGCGGGTCAACTGGCAGCAACTCATTGATCAATTGGGACTACAACCCGAAGCTAATAGAGGATTTTCAGTCTTCGGCGGCTTCATTGAAGCTGTAAACTCCGTCGATTTAGCTCTAGCCCAAGATCTACTCGACCAGTGCGCACAACATCCTGAACTTCGACGAGTGTTAGTCGGCTTGCATCCCCGGCGGGAGTTTACTGAAATCGATTTAGATCGCTGTATAGCGTTGTTGGAAGATACTGACACAAGTTCCTGGATGTATGAGCCAATCTTATGGCGGGACGACTATGCTGATTTGCCAAGAGCCCGTGTCCTTGATCTTGCTCAGCGACTTCTGAGTAAGCCAAATGGTGATGTAGTAGTTTTAAAAGCTCTAACCATGAGACTGTATAGCGAAAAGGAAGTGGTGGACTCGCTTGGTCCAGACTTTCGACTAGTTGGCCTAAGGGCTGCGATACAGAGGTTTTCAAGCAGTGACCGCGATTCTGGTGGGTCTATGGATCATCATATGGCTCGGGTCGTCAGTACAGCTTTGCGTTTCGATGGTAACGAAGCCGAAAAGCTAGAGTGGTTGGATATGATTTTTTCTGTTGTTGATGAGAACTATGGCTACATTCATGACTTTGAAAAGTCTATTGAGACGACCGCCGCATTGATGTCAGAAGCATTCCTCGATCGTATTTTTGAGGGAACTGAAGAACAACAACGTTGGCGACTTTTTTTTATTAACCGTGGTGGTTTGCGTCGGACTCCTCTCGCTAAAATTGATGTGAACGATTTGATTGAGTGGTGTCGTAGTCGAAACGAGACCAGAGTATGGGTTGCTGTCGCGAAGGGTGTCCGCCTTTGGTCAAAGGATGAAGGGACAATAACAATATCGGAATCAGCCATCAGGCTGTTGGAAGCGGCTCCTGATCCGGTTGCCATACTGGAGGTATTTGCTGAACGTGTTACTCCTTCATCTTGGTCTGGTAGCCGAGCAAATGCGATGCAACCTAGAGCGGATGCTATTAGAGGGTTACTTGAACATGGGAGCCCGAATATTGCGATGGCTGCTAAATCGGTGTCAGCAAAACTGGTTGAGTTGATCGAGCATGAGAAATTGCGTGAACAGCGGGAGGATGAGGAGCGTGAACAAAGGTTTGAATAAGGGCTACTCTACCCGAACTCTGCATGTCCAATCCCGAGAGAGATGAAAGCCCATTATCTACTCAGGCAACAATCGAGAGGGCTTAATCCTTATTCAGTGAAAGGCGCCAAGTGCGCCTTTTTTATTGGTTATAGGTATAATTGCCGTATTTTTACAGATGAGTGACAGCCTAGTGGACCAAATGAAGTTAGATGAACATTGGATGCAAGTCGCGATGCTGATGGCAGAAAAAGCCGAGGCCGAGGGCGAAGTGCCCGTGGGTGCGGTATTGGTCAAAGACGGTCAGCAGATTGCGACGGGTTACAATTTATCCATTAGCCAACACGATCCTAGCGCCCATGCGGAAATTTTATGTCTGCGGGAAGCGGGGCGTTTGGTCGAAAACTATCGTCTTTTAGATGCGACTTTATATGTCACCCTCGAGCCTTGCGCTATGTGTGCGGGCGCTATGGTGCATAGCAGAATTGCTCGTGTGGTATTTGGTGCTCGGGATGAGAAAACGGGTGCAGCGGGTACTGTGCTGAATTTGCTGCAACATCCGGCGTTTAATCACCAAGTTGAAGTCACATCTGGGGTGCTGGCCGATGCTTGTAGCGCGCAATTGAGTCGTTTTTTTAAACGTCGCAGGGAAGAGAAAAAAGCCCTGAAACAGGCTCAAAAGGCGCAGCAAGCTATTGGGTAAGTGTCGATTAACGTGACAGGATTAATCCTGAGACTGAATAAAAGTAAAGAAGAGTTTTTGACGATTTAAAATACGGCGATGACGAATTTTTAGCAAAGTACGACGACGCGCAACGGTATTGTTGATGGTTTTTCTTCTCATATTGACCCCATTAATTGTTATTATCGATGCCCTACAGAGATTTATCTTAGGTCATAACCCAAGACAGTAGCAGTTGCACAGGAGTGCAGCAATAGCACTGGTCAGATAAGCTGAACTAAGCGATGTTTTTCATCGCAAATTTGAGTTAGGTTGGCAAACCTTAATTCGGTTCTCCTGTTGTTTGATATCGCACCTTGTTGAAGACATCTATGTACATCTTGAGTTTTTATGTTGGTGTTCTTGTTACGTAAAACTCTGTACTTGATATATAAGAAGTGAGTTGTTGGATTGTCGTTTGGCCCATGCACCTGAGCGCTAACGAGTTAAGCTATTTAGGTTGATCAGGGCTTAACGTTCCTGCTGGAAGTACGGGTTCTTCCACAGTAAGGTCGCTCGAGTCATCATCGGGGGCGGGTTGTTTCGACTGATTATCCACCCAGACTAGCGTGTCATAGTAGCGACGGATGCTGTCGACGTAATGAACGGCTTCACTGCCTCGGGCGTAACCATAACGTGTTTTTTGATAATATTTACGCTTTTGCAGTAGCGGTAGTACCTTTTTTAAATCTCGCCAAGCATTGGGATTTAACTCCATCGATTCCGCAAGCTTACGTGCATCTTCAATATGGGCATATCCTATGTTGTAAGAGGCCAGCGCAAACCACATGCGTTGACTCTCGGGGATCGATTCTGGCAGGCGATTGATCATATCGTTCAAATACGCCGCGCCGCCGCGAATACTTTCTTCGGCATCGAGTCGGTTGGTGATCCCAATCTCTTTGGCGGTTGGCTGAGTCAACATCATCATGCCACGCACTCCTGTGGCCGAGCGGGCATTAGGATTCCAATGTGATTCTTGATAGCTGGTTGCTGCCAGTTTACGCCAATCTAAATTGCCTGCATGGGTTTCAAATAATTGTCGATAACGCGGCAATACTGTCTCAATGGCACGGATAAATGCGCGAGTATCGATATAATCGAAGCGTTTTACATGACCAAAGTATTTCTCGTTGAGATGATCCAGCGTTCCGGCAAGCTTCTCTTGGTGCCAAAAGGCCAGCAATTTACTCATAAGTTCATCACTGTGAGTGGGAGGTAATAGCCAGATCACATCGAGTTTTTCTTCTAGCACAGGGCCTGAGCGTAGGTCGGGCAGGTAGCGACGGTTGATCTGTACGCTGCTGGAGTCGGCGATAGTGTAGTCAATTTCTTTGTTGGCAATCATGGCCAACAACTCTTCACTGTCTTTGTCGGTAATTTGATCCCACACCAGCGTTGGATAATGCTTTTGCAACTGGGTCAAGGTCTCGACGAAGGAAGAGTCGGCGATAACGGTGATCTTGCCTTTTAAGTCACTGATGTCTTTTGGGGTTGGCATGCCTTCGCGATACACCAACACTTGATTCACCCGGTATAGCGGTGGACCTAAGCGGAACTGTTCTCGCCTTGTGGGTGTTTCTGTCATGCCTGCAGCAATAATATCGATTTCATTCTTTTTGAGGGCTTCGTACAACTCGATACGGTTTGTGTAGGGCACCATTTTTAAGGGCACATTTAAGTATTCGGCAAACAATACCGCCATATCGTAATCGAAACCGCTATCACCTTGGCCCGAGGTCATATAAATCTGTGGGCCGTAAAGTGTACCGACTCTTAGCTCAGTTAATTTTTTGGGCACGAATTCTGTTTCGTCCACGGTCACCTGCTGACAGGCTGTCAGTAGGAAACCTAAGATAAGAGCGAACAGAAATCGAGTCATTAAATGTACTTATAGTAAATAAAATCAATATTATAGATAGCGAGTTAACAGTGGGGCATTAGTGGTGAACTGGCTGACATTGGTGGGATTATATCCGTTTGTCTGCGATTTCGAAAAAAAATCATTCTGGGGGAAAGTGCAGTCGACACAATACTGGGCTTTTTATATCACAGGAAACACTGTTTTGCGTAAGGTCGCAGGTGATTTGTGACAGACATTTCCTTATAATAGCGCCACCTCTGACCCCTGCAATAATAAATAATAAGGTGAATAGACGTGATGGAGATCATCCGCGGAGCCCCTGCACTCTCGACGTTTAGGGTGCAAAAGCTGATGGAGGCCTGCGAAAACGCGGCGCTTCCGGTACGCCAAATCTATGCTGAGTATGTTCATTTAGCGGATTTGAGCGAGTTGCTCGACACAAATGAACGCCAGCAACTTGAAAAAATTCTCACCTATGGACCTGCGATAGAAGCTCATATCCCCCAAGGTTCACTCCTGTTTGTCACTCCTCGCCCCGGTACTATTTCTCCTTGGTCTTCAAAAGCCACTGACATCGCGCACAATTGTGGCCTTGGTAAAGTGAAGCGTTTGGAGCGAGGCGTTGCGTATTATGTCGAGTCAGATGCACTGACAACGCCTCAGCAACAAGCCTTAAATGCGTTGCTGCACGATCGTATGGTTGAAATTATCCTCGATGATTTTACCAAAGCCGATGTGCTGTTCAAACGTACTGAGCCTGCGCCGTTTAAGAGCGTCAATATTCTTGCCGAAGGTCGCCGCGCACTTGAAGTGGCTAACACTGAGTTGGGGCTTGCCTTAGCCGAAGATGAAATCGACTATTTAGTCGAGAACTTCGTCCGTTTAGGCCGTAATCCCCATGACATCGAATTGATGATGTTTGCTCAGGCGAACTCTGAGCATTGTCGTCATAAGATTTTTAATGCAGATTGGACCATTGACGGTGAAGTTCAGCCTAAGTCACTGTTCAAGATGATCAAGAACACCTTTGAAACCACGCCTGATCACGTGTTATCTGCCTACAAAGATAACGCTGCTGTGATGGAAGGTTCGGTTGCGGGTCGTTTCTTCCCCGATCCTGATGGGGTATACAACTACCACACTGAACCAATGCACATCCTGATGAAAGTGGAAACCCACAACCATCCAACCGCTATCAGCCCATATCCTGGCGCTGCAACCGGTTCGGGTGGTGAAATCCGTGATGAAGGCGCGACAGGTCGTGGTTCTAAACCTAAAGCGGGTTTAACAGGCTTTAGTGTATCCAATTTAAAAATCCCAGGTTTTGTTCAACCATGGGAAGGTAACTATGGCAAGCCAGAGCGTATCGTCAGTGCGCTGGACATCATGACCGAAGGTCCTCTTGGCGGCGCGGCATTTAACAACGAGTTTGGTCGTCCGGCATTGGTCGGTTATTTCCGTACCTATGAGCAGGAAGTCAGCAGCCACAACGGTGTTGAAGTCCGTGGTTACCACAAGCCAATTATGCTAGCCGGTGGTTTAGGTAACATTCGTGAAGAACACGTACAAAAGGGCGAAATCACCGTTGGCGCTAAGCTGATTGTGCTCGGTGGGCCTGCGATGAACATTGGTTTGGGCGGCGGCGCCGCTTCGTCTATGGCATCGGGTCAATCGAGTGAAGACTTAGATTTTGCTTCTGTGCAACGTGAAAACCCAGAAATGGAACGTCGTTGTCAGGAAGTGATTGACCGCTGTTGGCAGCTTGGCGATAAAAACCCTATCCAATTTATCCACGATGTGGGCGCGGGCGGTTTGTCGAACGCTTTCCCTGAGCTCGTGAATGACGGCGAGCGCGGTGGTTTGTTTAATCTGCGTAATGTGCCTTCGGATGAGCCTGGCATGAGCCCGCTGGAAATCTGGTGTAACGAATCACAAGAACGTTATGTGATGTCAGTTGCCCCTGAAAACCTCGCGCTATTTACTGCCATCTGTGAGCGTGAGCGCGCACCGTTTGCGGTTGTGGGTGAAGCGACAGCGGAGAAACACCTGACGCTTAGCGATAGCCATTTCGACAATAATCCTATCGATTTACCGCTCGAAGTCTTATTAGGCAAAGCGCCTAAGATGAGCCGCGATGTGGTATCGGCCAAAGCCGTATCGCCAGCGCTCGAACAAAACAAGATTGATGTTAAAGAAGCGGTTAAACGCGTACTGAGCTTGCCTACAGTTGCGGATAAAACCTTCCTTATCACTATTGGCGATCGCACAGTCACGGGTTTAGTGAACCGTGACCAAATGGTGGGTCCATGGCAAGTGCCTGTGGCCGATTGCGCTGTGACTGCGGCAAGCTTTGATACCTACGCCGGTGAGGCTATGTCACTGGGTGAACGTACACCGCTAGCGCTACTAGACTTTGGCGCCTCTGCCCGTATGGCTGTGGCTGAGTCAATTATGAACATCGCTGGTGCCGATATCGGTTCATTTAAGCGTATTAAGCTTTCTGCCAACTGGATGTCTGCCGCGGGTCACCCAGGTGAAGATGCGGGTCTTTATGAAGCGGTGAAAGCCGTAGGTGAAGAATTGTGTCCAGAGCTGAGCTTGACCATTCCGGTCGGTAAAGACTCTATGTCGATGAAGACCGCATGGCAGCAAGATGGCGCGGATAAAACCGTGACGTCACCTATGTCATTGGTCATTACCGCCTTTGGTGTGGTGCAAGATATTCGCAATACAGTGACGCCAGAGCTACGCACAGATAAAGGCGAAACGTCTTTACTGTTAGTGGATTTAGGTGCGGGCAAAAATCGTTTAGGCGGTTCTTGTTTAGCCCAAGTGTTTGGTGAGCTGGGTGATATTGCGCCGGATCTTGACGATGCTGCACTGCTGCGCGGTTTCTTCGAAACCATGCAAAATCTAGTCGCTAAAAAATCGGTTATCGCTTACCACGACCGTAGCGACGGTGGTTTATTCACTACCTTAGTGGAAATGGCTTTTGCCGGTAATACAGGTTTAGACATAGATGTAGAGGACTTGCAGGGCACTGATTTAGAACGACTCTTTAATGAGGAGCTCGGCGCTGTGCTGCAAGTGAGCCGTGACAATGCTGCGAAAATTGCCGCTCAGTTCGCTATCGCTGGCGTGCCTTGCCATGTGATCGGAACTCTAGCCGACGATCAACGCATCACCATTAAAGATGGCGCGCGTGAAATCTTCAGTGATACCCGTGTAGCGCTGCGTACTGTGTGGTCAGAAACCACGTATCGAATGCAAGCTCTGCGTGATAACCCAGCGTGCGCGCTTGAAGAGTTCAAACTTAAGCAAGACGAAACCGATTTAGGCTTAACCGTTAACTTAAGTTTTGATCCAAGCACTGATGTTGCCGCACCTTATATCCTTAAGGGCGCTGCGCCTAAGATGGCGATTTTGCGTGAGCAGGGCGTTAACTCCCACGTAGAAATGGCCGCTGCTTTTGACCGCGCTGGATTTGAAAGCCGCGACGTACACATGTCGGATATTTTATCTGGCCGTATCAGCCTAGGTGAGTTCCAAGGCCTAGTGGCCTGTGGTGGCTTCTCCTACGGTGATGTATTAGGCGCAGGTGAGGGGTGGGCTAAGTCGATTCTGTTTAATGAGCGAGCTCGCGATGAGTTTTCTCGTTTCTTTGAACGTGACTCAAGTTTCTCCCTTGGCGTGTGTAACGGTTGTCAAATGCTGTCTAACCTGAAAGAAATTATCCCAGGTAGCGAGCACTGGCCACGTTTTGTGCGTAACCGCTCAGAGCGTTTCGAAGCACGTTTCAGCTTAGTTGAAGTGCAACAGAGCCCGTCGTTATTCTTCCAAGGTATGGCCGGTTCACGTATGCCAATTGCTGTATCTCACGGTGAAGGTTTGGCTGAGTTTGCTAGCCCTGAAGCGCTGGCGATTGCCGAAGCGTCAGGCACTATTGCGCTGCGTTTTGTCAATGGTAAAGGTGATATCGCGACTCAGTATCCACAAAACCCGAACGGCTCGCCAAATGGCTTGACTGGGATTTGTACCACAGATGGCCGCGTAACCTTGATGATGCCGCACCCCGAACGTGTGTTCAGAACTGTGGCGAACTCTTGGCATCCAGATGCTTGGGGTGAAGATAGCCCTTGGATGCGTATGTTCCGTAATGCACGAGTGACCTTAGGTTAAGCGTTTAAAGTCAACGGCTTTTGCCTTTGTTGAGTGGTAAAAGCAGGTTAATGAAAGCGTAAAAAAGGAGCGATAATTTCGCTCCTTTTTTTATATATAAAATGCATTTTATGGAAGTGATTGTATTTCAAATTATTAACGCTTATTGCAAATAATCTAATGGACTAAAGTGGCAAAATAGCCACTTTAATCGGTAAATACCTATTAATAGGTATGTTGCGCATTTGATACGGGGCGTGGTGTTTTATGGGGTTCTGGAGTTGTTGGGGGATGCTAGGGTCTTAATATAGAAAAAGCCCCCAATCTCAGGGAGATGGGGGCCCGTTTTGCGCTAACAAAACTTCACATAAATGCAATCAATTTCACGAGTAATTCTGGGGATTATTTCAGCTCATTAGCTGTATAAAGTTCAACAAAAACACGCTTGTAGCTGTTAACCAGACGTTCAAATAATTTAGTCATATCGATATCTCCACACCAAAAGTTAGTACCTATGTGCGCGAAGTTGGTCTTGGCTGGGCTACGACACCAGTTCTACCAAATTGTCTCCTTAACACAGGACATATATTAAACAACTTAGGTTAGCTTCTCAAACGAGAAAAAATACAAATATTCATTATTAAAACTAATGCATTTTAGCCTGTTCGATTGTGATTTTTTATATTTATATTTATTTATATTTGATTTTAAAGGTTTTAAATTATGACTCACTTAAATTTGTGACAATATTTTTTAGTTAATTTGTTGCAACATTATTTATTTATTGGTTTTTTGATGATTAGAGCTTATTTTTGCTGCCTAGTTAGTGAAAGCATGACTTTATATCAATTAATGGTTGCTCACTACTCTTGTTTTTATCGATTGTCAATCCTCTCTGGTGGGGAAGTGTGTGCCTCACCGCAAAACCCACCTAAACCCCTGAGTTTGATTGATTTGCATCAAAGCGAGGTGGTATAAAATAGCCACAAATGAAAATGAATAAATATCTTAACTATCTGATATTTATATCGATGAAATCATTTGATTGAGTGAGTGGTAGGGTGTCGGTCTCAGTTACTTGCGATAGTGTGACTCGCGTCTCAATATGCAACAGATATTGGTACTTTTTAGCCCTTGCTGCTTCGAACTAATGCAAAAGATTAAATTTAACGGTTTATACTGTTGTCGCAGATATAAACACAAAATGAAAACTCACTATCCTACAAAGGCACTTGCTGTGATTGACGCGGGTTATGTCATAGCAATTGGACGCACCAAGTAAGGAGTCACCGATGATTGTTGAAGAGGTTGTTGAGCTATCGCGGTTGCAGTTTGCGCTGACAGCCATGTATCACTTCCTATTTGTTCCCTTGACTTTGGGGTTGGCATTTTTGCTGGCTATCATGGAATCACTGTATGTGATGACTGATAAACAAATTTATAAAGATATGACTAAGTTCTGGGGTAAGTTATTTGGTATTAACTTTGCCTTGGGGGTTACCACAGGTTTGGCAATGGAATTCCAGTTTGGTACTAACTGGTCTTACTATTCGCATTACGTAGGGGACATCTTTGGTGCGCCTCTGGCTATTGAAGGTTTAATGGCCTTCTTCCTTGAATCTACCTTCGTGGGTATGTTCTTCTTCGGTTGGGATCGTTTCACTAAGCGTCAGCATTTAGTCGTGACTTGGTTAGTGGCCTTTGGTTCTAACATGTCGGCATTGTGGATCCTAGTGGCAAACGGTTGGATGCAAAACCCTGTGGGTTCAGTGTTCAACTACGAAACCATGCGTATGGAAATGACCAGCTTCGCTGAGGTTGTGTTTAACCCTGTCGCGCAGGTTAAGTTTGTTCACACCGTCGCTTCGGGTTATGTGGCGGGGGCCATGTTTGTACTGGCGATCAGTGCTTATTACATCCTCAAGAAACGTGACTTACCTTTTGCCCGTCGCTCATTCGCGATTGCGGCAAGCTTTGGTATGGCGGCGATTCTGTCGGTTATCGTGTTAGGTGACGAATCTGGCTATAAAGTGGGTGAAGCACAGCGCGTTAAGTTAGCAGCGATTGAAGCTGAGTGGCATACAGAGCCTGCTCCAGCGGCCTTTACTGCTGTCGGTTTTCCGAATCAAGAAACCATGAAAACAGATTTTGCAGTCAAAATTCCTTATGCGATGGGTATAGTGGCAACACGCTCGTTGGATGAAGAAGTGACTGGTATTCATGACTTGATTGCTGAGCATGAAGTGCGTATCCGTAACGGTATGAAAGCCTATGCCATGCTAGTGAAACTGCGTGCGGGTGAAGAAACGCCTGAACTACGTGCTGCTTTTGAAGAAGCGAAAGTCGACTTAGGCTACGGTTTCTTACTAAAACGCTACACAGACAAAGTGGTTGATGCGACTGAAGAGCAAATTAAAGCAGCAGCTAAAGATTCTATCCCGAACGTAGCACCGATTTTCTGGAGCTTCCGTGTGATGGTCGGTCTAGGCTTTATCATGTTGTTCGTATTTGCTGCGGCATTCTGGCAAAGCACACGTCATCAAATTGCCGAGAAAAAATGGGTACTTAAAGCTGCACTTTATAGCTTGCCATTGCCTTGGATCGCGATTGAGTGTGGTTGGTTTGTGGCTGAGTATGGTCGTCAACCTTGGACGATTTCTGAGGTACTACCGACCTTTATGTCTGCGTCAAGCTTAACGACTGGCGACTTATGGTTCAGTATCCTTTCTATCACCTTGTTCTACACTGTACTGCTGGTGATTGAGATGTTCTTGATGTTTAAGTTTGCCCGCATTGGTCCGAGCAGTTTGAAAACTGGTCGTTATCATTTCGAGAACCTAGAAGCCTAAGCAGAGGATTTCATTATGTTTGATTATGAAATATTAAGAGTTATCTGGTGGGCTCTGATCGGCGTACTGTTCATCGGATTTGCGGTTACTGATGGTTTTGACATGGGTGTCGGTGCGTTACTGCCAATTATAGGCAAAGACGATACTGAGCGCCGTATCATGGTTAACACTATTGCTCCCCATTGGGACGGCAACCAAGTGTGGTTAATCACAGCAGGCGGTGCGTTATTTGCCGCTTGGCCTATGGTGTATGCAGTGTCTTTCTCTGGCTTCTATGTCGCCATGATGTTAGTGCTGTTTGCCCTCTACATGCGTCCAGTCGGATTCGATTATCGTTCTAAAATCGAAAATCCAAAATGGCGTAAGTCGTGGGACTGGGCTTTGTTTGCCGGTGGTTTTGTACCTCCGCTAATCATAGGCGTGGCCTTTGGTAACTTGTTACAAGGTGTGCCTTTTGAATTCGACGAGTTCCTACGTGCGACTTATCACGGTGGTCTGTTCGGCCTGTTGAATCCTTTCGGTTTGCTGGCAGGTCTTGTGAGCGTGAGCATGTTTATGATGCAAGGCGCTTCTTGGCTACAAATGAAGACTGACAGTGAGCTGCGTGTTCGTGCTGCGAAAGCCACGCAATTCTTCGCACTGTTAGTGGCTGTGTTGTTTGCTGCTGCGGGTGTGTGGTTAGCCAATGGTATTGATGGTTATGTAGTGACTTCAGTACTGGACCATAATGCGGTTTCTAACCCAGCCATGAAAACCGTCGCAATTGAAGCGGGTGCTTGGCTTGCCAACTATGACAAATACCCCATCACTATGCTGTTCCCCATCTTAGGTGTGGCATTGCCTCTGCTAGTGATTTTGGTTAGCCGCTTTAACCGTTCAGGTTTTGCGTTCCTATTCAGCTCACTCACTGTGGCTATGGTGATTTTGACTTGCGGTGCAGCAATGTTCCCATTCGTCATGCCATCATCACTTAACCCTAACGTCAGTTTGACTATGTGGGATGCAACAGCCAGTAAAATGACCTTAGGTGTTATGACTGCTGCTGCAGCGATTTTCGTACCTATAGTGTTGAGCTACACTGTCTGGACTTACTACAAGATGTTTGGTCGTATCGGCCGTAAGCATATTGAAGATAACAAAGCCTCACTCTATTAGGCATTAAGGAGCATCTGCTATGTGGTATTTTACGTGGATATTAGGGGTTTTGTTGGCCTGTTCTTTCGGGATTATCAATGCCCTGTGGCTTGAGAATACAGAGAACATGGACAGATCGGCAGAAGATGCCGAGTAACGTCTAAACTCGATTTAAAAACCTCGCATCAGCGGGGTTTTTTATTGAGATTTTTGATCGGCGGAGGTTATTTTAATTAGAGGCAGAGCTAGGCTATCGTATTAGGCCAAGCAGTTAACTTCGCTGCAGAGTGGTGATGTAACTGCAACGAATAGGTCTGATATCATTGTTTTTGATTGTGCTCTCTGCAGATGCTTGCTCTGCATGGCTTAAGATATTTTCTCCATTACTCCTTTACGTCAGTATCCTAAATCAAAGTCCCAAATCCATTTCTTAAATGTGGCTCCTATCGTTTTGATGTAGTGCTGTTATAAAAAATGCCGCCCTGTTAGGGCGGCATTTAACGTTTGATAAAGCACTAACTCTGTATCTAACCTGAACTCGGGATAACGAGTGTCGAAAAATCTAAATTTAACAAATAAAATCAATGGTATAAAATTATTCGTTTAAAGCGAAAAATCTATTTCCTGACTGAATGCGCAGATTTTTGCGCATATCAAGGCGCTCTGTCGTACGCCATAGCGAGCTATGGTTAGACAGAGCAACGCAGAGAGGCCCGAAAAGATGCCTATTCAGCGGCTCTGCTTATCCCGAGCTCAGGTTATCTAAGTCCGTATTTGAGTTAGGCCTTAAACTGGCTTATTTGGCGTTTTAAGGCGGCGGCTAAGGAAGACAGTTCATTGGCAGAATGCACTGTTTCAGTGGCACGGTGCTCGCCTTCGTTAGCGAGTTCGCTGATCTGATGCAAATTGTGGGTTATCTCTTGTGCAACACTGCTTTGCTGCTCAGTAGCCGAGGCTATATTGCGTGAGCTAATCGCGAGTTCGCCAATCCTACGGGTGATTTCCTTCAGTTGTTCACCCGTTGCTTCACCCTGTGTTGCAGATTCCATTCCTAATTGATGACTTTGGCTCATTTGTTCTGTGGTGCTTTTCACTTGAGTTTGCAGCTTTTCAATCGTTTGGCCAATTTCTACAATGGATGACTGGGTCCGCTGGGCGAGAGTTCTCACCTCATCGGCAACGACGGCAAAGCCTCGACCTTGATCGCCTGCGCGCGCCGCTTCAATCGCTGCATTTAATGCGAGTAAATTAGTTTGCTCGGCAATGCTGTTAATGACTTCGGTCACTTTGCTGATCGCTTCACTTTCATGGCTGACTTTTTCAACCGATTGATGACTGTTGTTGAGTTGCTGACTGAGTTTGAGTAAATCCTGCACCATTTTAGTCTGTTGGTTTTGACCTTCTTTGGCTGCGGCATCCACTTGCTGGCTTTGAACTGCGCCATCTTGGGCATGATTAGCCACATCACGGATCGAGGTCGACATTTCTTCGATGGCAGTTGCGATTTGATCCGTTTGTAGCATTAGGGCTTGAGCTTCTTCACCATTTTGCTTCGCGATGCTCTGTGCCTTGGAGGCTTGTTGCTCTAGACTCATGACTGAATCCTGCAATGCAATAATCAATTGCCTGAGCTCTGAGGACATAGTTGATACGCTGGTCGTAATTCGATCCACTTCGTTTTGACTCTGTGGTTCTGATGGCGCTAAGTGATGGCTAAAATCGCCACTGCCTAAATTTTCCATATGCACTTGGAGGGCATGCAAAGGTTTGAGTGCGCGAATTAAGACAACTGATAATAGCGCTGTGATCAGCGCGATCCCTGTGATAGCAACGATGGCGTTGATGGTGAGCAATTGCATACTTTCTTCATTAAGCTCACTTGCCTTGACTTGACCCACTAGCACCCAATTCCAGCCTGTTACTGTTTGGCTATAGGCAAACATGGGCTCATTTTTACTATTGCTGTAATGGGATTCCGCATCATTTTGGGTGGCATACGCAACACTTAAGCCATCAAGCATACTTTCGGTGATGATGTCACCTGCGTTGAACTTAGGATGGGCGACTAACACATTGTCTGCTTTGCGTACTAATAGAAAATGGCCACTTTCTTCTAAGGTGATTCTGTTAACTGCTTCTTGTAATTGTTTTAAGGAACTGGTGATGTCGAAGCCAATATATAAGATACCAATAACTTTGCCCTGTGTGTCTTTCACTGGACGATAGACTGTCATGTAGTCTTTGCCGAAAAGTTTGGCATAACCTTCGTATTCATTACCGCTGAGCAGCACTTGATAGCCTGGATGTGTTTTGCCAAGGGAAGTACCTAGTGCACGGCTGCCATCGGCTTTTTTGAGCGAAGTCGAAACTCGCATAAAGTCATCGCCATCACGCACGAATACCGTAGCGGTACCGCCAGTTAGATTAGCAAAACGATCGACTTTACTTTTTGATGAGTTCACTTGTTCTTGTTCATGCATTAGGGCTGGAGAGCCGACTCCCATCACATTGACAGTTTTATTTTGCAGACTAAATTGTCCAGGATACATTTCCTTAAAAACATCGGCGTTGCGTCTCGCAAGCTGCAGAAGACTATCGTACTGCAGCTCTAACATGTCTGAAACTGCACGCATTTCAGATTTCATGGCACTGATACCTTTATCTTCTAATACATTTGAAGCGGCTTTATAGGAGACGGTACTCAGTACGCCAAAGATGAGAAGAGTAAGAATAAACGCGAGGGCGCCAATTTGTTTTGCAATAGGCCAATTTTTATAATTCATCGTAAGATCCTATAGGTAACGGTTACATCAATGTAGCCTAAGTTTTACTTTGTAGTCTTGATGTGGGTCTAAAACTTCTGCAATTTTAAACTCATTTCGTTGATATTTTTGCAGTTTTAGACTTGGACTCATCGGCTTATTTTGCAGAAATGTTAGTAGATAACATGTCCAAGTACTGGCTGTATTTTGAGGGTATAGACTAAGCTGCTTAAGGTAAATGGAGTTTATAGTGTTAGAACCACATTATAGGAGAAGTGTATATGCTAGGTGAGAATCATGCGCTGGTTTATGAGTTTCCTGATTTTGTCGATCAAATTAAGCATTTAAAAGTCAATAATACTGCCTTTGCGACCATGGCTAGTCGTTACCATGAACTCGATAATAAAATTAGGGCGCTGGAGTTAACAAAAGTGCCCACCGCCGATGAGCACTTTTTAGCGTTAAAATTAGAGCGATTAAACCTTAAAGATAAACTGTACCAATATCTAGTTCATGATGCGATTTGAGCTTGAATCGCGGATGGGGTGTTCGCCGTACGGGTTTTCATCAGCAGCAAATACATGGTTGGAACCCATACCAGAGAAAGTAAAGTCGTCAGCAGGGTGCCGCCCGCGATAGCAATGGCAAAGGGAGGCCAAAACCCGCCGCCAGCAATGATGAGCGGAATAAAACCGCCCACGGTGGTAATAGTTGTTGAGCTGATATGACGGCCACAGCTGCTGACGGTAGAGACTATGGTTTCCATATCGCCGAGCCGAGCGCTCGGCATATCTTCTAGTTCGGCCAAGATCACAATCGCAGCGTTAATGGCAAGTCCCATTAATCCAAGTAGTCCTATGATGACTGGGAATCCAAATGGGTACCCGAACACAAACACGGCTAATAGGCCTAGTCCTGCTGATTGTATCGCGCTCAATAGAATAATCGCTGTGAGCCGAAAGGAGTTAAACGACAATACCACAGTGGCTAATAACAAGGTGACGACCAACATCATATTGGACAGTAAATTACCGACTGCTTCGTTACGCTTAGCGCTTTCCCCACCGATTTCAATGCGATAACCCGATGGCAACGGTAATTGAGCCACTTTATCTTTAACATCATTAAGTACTTGAGCAGGTAATACCCCACTGACGATGTAGGCTTCTATGGTATTAACCCTTTGGCCGTTGCGCCTTGGAATGGCGCCGCGGCTCACTTGCACTTCGTTGTGGGCGAGGGCGGATAATGCAACAGACTCACCCGAAGGTGTCATTAATTGAATTTCAGAAAGGCGGCTCACCTGCTCGCGACTGTCATCAGTAAGGCGAACTCGTACGGGTAACGATTCTGTTTGCTCAAGCACGCTGCCACCGATAACGCCTGTGGTTGACATTTGGATCTGTTTGGCAATGTCCGTCAGGCTTAACCCACTCATTAGACTGGCATCTTCATTTACCTGTAGCCACAGCTTAGGCGCACCGGCACTTAAGGTTGCACGTGTGTGAAGTACGTCCGGCGTTTGCGCGAGAATATTACGAACGTCGTCGCCCAATGATCGCAAAGTATCTAGATTCGGGCCGAAGATCATTAACTCCACTGGTGCATTAAAGGGCGGGCCTTGCTCGAGTTTTCGTACTAGTACTTGCGCTTCGGGAAAAGCGTTATCAAATTGCTGTTGTAATTCGGGGATTAACTCATTGGCACGCTCAAAGTCAGTCACTTTTACCATGGCCTGTGCATAGTTAGTCGCCCCTTGTTGGCGCTGCGTCAGGTTGTAATAAAATGAGGGCGTATTACCGCCGACCACCCAATCGACTTGAGTGATCCCTGTGACTGCGTGGAGTTTTTTATCCATCAACTGCACTTGGTTCAAGGTGTTTTCTAAACTCACATGGGGCGCAAGATAAATTTCAATTTGGAACATGTCCCTGTCCGATGGCGGAAAGAATTGCTCTGTCATCTTACCCGAGGCGAAAAACCCTAATACTGGTGTAATGCCGATAAGCAGCGCGCTGACGATAGGGCGTTTAAGGGCAATTCTCAGGCTCGCTTGAAAATATTGGCTCACTAGCGGGAGGTTGATCCCGTGTTGGTACCAGACATCCTGTTTACCTTCATGACTAAAACGTCCCGCGAGCCCTGCAATTAACGTATGGGAAATCACGTAAGAGCCCAGCAGCGCAAACATCACTGACATGGCAATACCACCGACAAATTCCCCCGCAGCACCGGGCATGAGTACTATGGGCGCAAAAGCCAAAATAGTGGTGATAGTCGATCCCGCTAAGGGCAGCCAAAGGTGGTGTAAGGTTTCGCTCACTGCGGCTAAACGGCTCATTCCTTGCTGACGCCTTTGTGATATGGCATCGACAATCACTATCGCATTGTCCACCATGATCCCAAGGGCGACGACGAGTCCTGTCACCGACATTTGATGTATCGGCAGCCCGATATATTTCATGCACGCCAAGGTAAATAGCGCTGTGAGCGGCAATGAAATCGCCACTATGATGGCGTTTCTTAAGCCTAGGGTGAGGAGTAATACCAGCAAGATGATGACAAATCCTTGCAGCAGGTTAACCACTAGCCCGCCAAGTCGTTCGCTGGTGTAACTGTTTTGCTCGAATAGCCATTGGATTTGGATATTGGCGGGGACTTCGCGATTGAGTTCGTCAACGACGTTATTGACTTGTGCTTGCCAAAGATCAACACGGGTATTATCGATCATTCGTACTGCAACCATTACGACTTGTTCACCATCGACTAACGCTATGCTATCCGCTGGGGTTTGAGCTTGGCGAGTCACTGTTGCTATGTCGCCGAGGCGAATAATTTGCCCTTGGCTATCAATTTTAAGCGGCACTTGGCGAATACGGGTTAAAGAATTAAGCTCGCCGGAGACTTCAACTAAGGCACGAAATTCACGGTTGTTGATTTCACCGGCAGCAATTTTACTATCGGCGCCACTGAGAATATGGGCGATTGAAGCAGGAGAGAGCTGTAACTGGCTCATCTTGTTACCATCAAGCTGCACTAGCATTTCTTCGGTCGGTGCGCCGTAAAGTTTGACAAAATCCGTGCCCGATAACAGCCTGAGCCGACTCTGTAATTCTTTTGCGTAGCGGTTTAGCATGTCGACTTGTACGGGCGTATTACTATTCCACACTAAACTTAAGATGGCGGTGTAGGCATAACCAATTTGATCATCGAGTGTGGGAGATTGTATGCCCTCAGGTAAATTAATTTTCGCATCGGCCAATAAATCCCGCGCTCGAGACCATACGGGAGCCGTTTCTTTAACTGTGTCTTTCAATTCTAACTGTATAACTGAAATCCCTGGTCGAGAGGTTGATTGGATCAACTTAATTTCTTCCAAACGTCTGAGCTGGTTTTCAATGACTTCAGTCACTAAGGCTTCGACCCGCTCGGCTGAGGCGCCAGGATAAGGGGTGATCACTGAGGCGAAACGGTTAGTTATGTGGGGATCTTCAGTACGCGGTAGGCTCGATATCGCACCAAAGCCTGCGACAAGTAATAGCGCAATAACGAGGCTGACTAAGCGGCCGTTTTCAACAAAGGCTTTAATCATAATTACCTCGTGGCTGCAGCAATGGGAGATACAGTTTGGCCTACGACCAGCTTATGCAGCCCTTGGCTGACATAGATTTCATTAGGCTGAATCGCGCCTTGAATGTAGGCCATGTCTTGGGTGGTGTAGAGGATTTCCACATCGCGTCGCTCTATGATGGATTGCTGTTCATAGTTTGCGATGACATAGAGATTCCATAATCCGCGAATACCATCCGTCAGTGCGGAAATGGGTACCCAATAGCCCGGTTGCGGGATTTGCTGTTGTTGATGCAGATACGCAATTTCACCGTTAATCACACGGGCATCTTGGGGTAGGCTGATCCTAAGTTGTAGGGTACGACTGACGGGATTGACTTCAGCGCTAATACCGGCAATTTCAGCAGGAAAGGTTTGATCTCGTACACTAACTTGCACTTGCTGTTTGGTGTGAAATTGCTCTGCTAGCGCAACAGGAACACCAATATAAGCTTCAGGATTGATGTTACCCACTAAGGTGAAGATAGGACTGCCCGCGGCAATCACTTCGCCAAGATTATGTAGCCTTTGGCTTATGGTGCCGTCAAAGGGCGCCACTAAGATGGATTTATCGAGCTTAAGTTGATTGGCATGCTGTGAGGCAAATAGGCGGTTTTTCGCTGCGGCTAAGCTATTTAATTGTGAGCGGTTTTCATCTAATAGCTGTTCAGAGACATAGCCTGATTTTTTTAATTCTTGATTACGTTTTAGAGTGCTGGTGGCCAGATCAACATCGGCTTGGGTTTGTGCCAGACTTGCTTGGATCTCTTGACGCTCGGCTTCGAGTAGCCGGGTATCGAGAACTGCAAGTATTTGTCCTTGCTTAACTTTACTCCCAGAATCGACCTGTAAATTGTTCAACTTCCCCGCTAGTTCAAAGCCTACACCTGTGGTATTACCTGCACGGATGGTGCCAGTGAAGGTCTGAAAGTGTTCATAACTTGGGGTCTGGATCAACGTTTGGCTTGTGACTGTGGGTAGCGTGGCTGTCGTAGCGTGTTCGGTGACTTCCTTTTGACAGGCGGATAATGTGGCTAAAGCAAACACGCAGACGCTAAGAGTGCGCCAAGAAAGTCGGGCAGTTCGATCCATTTTAAAGGCTTCCGCTGTAAGTTAAACGTTAATACTATGTAACTAGACTTGCTAGTCTAGTTGTACGAAACTAGACTGTCTAGTCTATTTTGTGCTTAACTAATGCCAATTAATTATGTCTATCTATTTGAGAGTTGATATGACGCATTCCTCTGAGACGCAATTACCTTTGAGCCGTAGTGAACAAAAACGTCAGCAAGTCCTTGTGGCTGCTATTGATTTGTTTTGTCGTCAAGGTTTCCCTCATACCAGTATGGATGAGGTTGCCAAGCTTGCGGGCGTGTCGAAACAAACCGTATATTCCCATTACGGCAGCAAAGATGAATTATTTGTTGCGGCAATTGAATCTAAGTGTGTTGGCCATAATCTTAATGATGATTTGTTAAGTGATCCCACTAAACCGGAATCGGCATTAACCCAATTTGCCTTGCAATTTGGGGAGATGATTGTCAGTCCTGAAGCTATTACTGTATTCAAAGCCTGTGTGGCGCAATCCGAAAGTCATCCTGAAGTGTCGCGATTGTTCTTTGATGCAGGCCCTAAACACATAGTGGGCTTATTGGCGGATTATTTAGTCGCTGTAGAGGCGTTAGGGCAATATCGATTTGGTAATGCTCACCATAGTGCAGTGCGTTTATGTTTAATGTTGTTTGGTGAGTTAAAACTTAAATTAGAATTGGGATTAGTGGCCGATGAGCTTTTTGACGACAGGAATCATTATATATTGGGTTGTGCTGACATGTTCTTGAGGGCGCATCGGGTAGAGTGAAGGCTTGTTTGTTTCAGAGGTATTAGTTTGTATCTTCATTTTGAAAGTGTGAACCTTTTTATTCAATAGCGCGTATTATGCACAAAAATTTATCCATTATTTTAAATGCAAGGAGCTAGCGTGGCTAATCGAAAACTCGCACCATTAAGCTTAAAACAGCGGTTGCTGAAAGGCAGTTTATTATTGTTACCGTTAATGAGCTGTGCCGCTATTGCAGCGGATAAACCTTCGCAGGAATACAAACCTTTTAGATTAAGTGTCACGCAGATCAGCACCCAAAGCGCCGAGGTGGCCAATGGCAATACTGAGCTACAAAGGGACAGCTTATTACTGAATGCTGGGATGAATGTATCGCTGGATAAGCAATGGTCGCTAGGCTTTCGTGTGGGCTATGACAGACTTGATTATGACTGGCGTAACATCACGCTTACTGGCGCAAACAATGTCGCACCGCTGTTTGGCACCGACGGACAGAATTGGGATCATATTAATCGTTACCGTGCCGGAGTGTCGTTAAATTATCGCATGGATAAACATTGGGCCTTCTTTTTAGCGCCGCAGATCCAATATGCCTACGCCGATACTGCATCGGCTAGCCAAGCTCAGAGTTACGATATTGTGGCATCGGCCATGTATGCATTTGATTCGGGAAACATGATTGGCTTTGGGGTCGCGTATCTTAATGATATCGATGAAGTTCGCACTGTGCCTTATCTTGCCATGCGTTGGCAGATAGATGAACATTGGGCACTGGCTAACCCATTCCAAGCCGGTTTTAGTGGTCCAGCAGGACTAGAGCTCAGTTATCAATTCAATCCTGATTGGAATATTGGTTTGGGGAGTTCACGTCGTACTGAGCGATTCCTTATTGAGGATGATGATATTGCTGTAGAAACGAACGAATGGGTGAGCTATCTGCGTGGTGGTTGGCGAGCAACGCCTGCTTTAACCGTAAATCTCTATGCTGGTTATTACTTTGATGGTGAGTTAGAAGTGACAAATCAAGCCGCGCTTGAAATGGATAACCAAGGCGCAGCGGCCTTGGATATCGAATTCAAATTCTAACGTTAATGTCAGTTATTTGCCCAGCATGGCCTCTTTGAGGCTTTTCTGGGCTGGCTTATCACCTAGCCAAATTTTTAACAGTGCTTGACGGAACATTTCACCTTCGATGGTGGCTTGTTCCTGACCATTTTTATAAGCTGTCACGCCACGGGCTTTATTGGCGACTAAGGTAAATTGGTCACCTTCTTTAATTTCTTCCTTAAACAGTGCCATAAAGGTATCTATTTGCGGTTGAATATCGGCGGTGTTTTCTGCCGTCGCTTGCTCAAAACCTTCAGTGATCGCATCGCGCATTTTTTCTGAGGTAATCATGCCAGAGGTAATGTTAAGGCGTATCGCTGCAATTGGTGCATCAATAACCGCAGCCGAACTATTCAATGCTGCTGGCAAATACAAACTGCCTACATATAAATCCATAAAGAACTTACTGCGAACGCCCGCACCATTGAGCTGTAATGTTTGGCTATCTAATGTCACTGTCTCGGCGACTTGCACTCCTGAGACTTCTTTGGCCATTAATGTGTGGGGTAATAGCAGCGCGCTTGCTAGGGTAAGAGTGGAGAGTAACTTCATAATACACCTCATTTTTCTATTTTAATTATTGGGTTTTAAGCAGATTTTTATGAGTATTTACAGCAAAAAGTTGACCCCAACTTCTCAAATACTCGGCACCGAAAACGGATGTTAATCTAAAGAAGAGGGGAGTGATAGGCTAATTGTGCTTACGCATCATTCAAACATGGTTAAATATGGCATACTCATCATTAAATATGAGCATGCCAACAAGATGACTCATCCCGCTAAATTATCGGCGTAAAAATGTTGGTGTAAAGCTATCGATGGGAAATCATCAGCGTTAAGCAACCTGTATAAATTATCCGCGAGTGCCTAGCTTGTACTGACCACTCTGTTCGAACATCACCGCTTGTTTCTGTTTTGGCGAGATCAAAATGGGACCGTCGTCAAAGAAAAGAAAACACTTCCAATTGCGGACGAACACATCCCAACGAGTTTCAATAATCTGATATTTTTCATAGCAAAAATACACTGGCGTCTCATCGGGCCATTGTATAAACTCAGCTAACATGGTGGGTAAACTGCTATCTTCACTATCCCAAGCGCTCTGCCAATGATCTGTTTCCACCCAAGCATCAGCCTTCGTCGCCCAGTCTCCCTTAGTAAATTGCTCCGCACGACTACTCTTGTTGCTGATCCATTGGTTCCAGATTTCCATCGCACTTTTATCTGTTAACGGCAGGATGTGCGCCTTGTCCTCGTCGGTGACAGGCAAGTCTTTGTGGTTGAAAATCCACTTACGGCGGTAAGTTTCTAAAGGTATATAGGTATGAGCCAAACAAAATCTCCTAGGATATGCAGATGAGCAATGCTGAAACGAGGCTAATTATACGGTCTAGCGAGGTAATAGTGAAATCACCGAACACGAATATGCGAGTTCGGTGATCTTGAGCCTGTTATTGTGAGACGTTCATTAGTCTTGTGAGTTCAGATAAGTAATCACGTGCCACTTGATTATCGGGATCGGCATTAATTGCATTAGAAAATGCAGTGTGAGAAGCTTCTATTTGATTGATTTCAAACATGAATAATCCAAGTTTTATCCATGTTTGTGTATCCGATGGATACTTCTCTAGGTAATCTAGGTAGACATTAACTGAGTCTTGAATCTTGCCCTGGAGTTTTAAAATATGCGCATACTGAGGCATGTACTCATCACTATAAGCCAAAATTTTGACTAGAGTTGCTGTTGCAAGCTCAAGGTTACTTAGTTTGAGTGCCAGTAAAATAATGTGCTTTAACTCCATCTCAGTGCAGATATCTTCTGGTAATACTAATAGTGCATCTAAGGCTTGTTGAGGTTGTTGCTCAAGACTGAGCTTAAATGACAATGCTAAATAATACAGTCGCTTAGCCTCAGAATCATTTTCTATCATTTGGTGTAAGTTACTGACTATGTGAGATAAGCCGTAATGATTTTGGGACTGATTAAGTCGTAATATCTTAGTGTAGATCCTCTCCATCGCAGACCCTGCACTTAGCTTTTCAACAAAAGCTTGTCTTACTTGCGTCAGATTTTGTTTAAAAAGATGCTCTAACTCTGCCAAGATTAATTGCTCATCTGAAGATAAAATGCATGGCTGATGCCAATTTTTCCAAATAATACTTCTTCCTGGTTGATTATCTTGTTTCCATTTTTTTGCTAATTCTGCAAGTGGAGTGTTGCTCATTTCAGTAAGTCGAAATTGTAACTTACAACTAGAGTTTTCAATTAAATTTAGTATGTTGATACAACTTTCTAGAAAAGCATCATAGTATTTTTTTGTCATCTTATTCATATGAGATTGAGTCCAGCTCTCTATATCTCTCGTTGATAAGAAGTGAGAAAATTCAAAATATCCATAAAGCTTACATAGCTTAGCTAGTTGGCTATATTTTTTGTTAATTTTATCTTCTATTGTGTTTATCTTTTCTAATGCATTGGTTTTTTTTATTGAGTTAGTGTTTAGGTTTATTGATAATTTTTTTGCTTTTTTTATTAGAGTTAATAATTCTAATGTATCATTAACTGTTTTTAGACACTCATTTTTAGTGCTCAATAAATCAAGCTTTAAATCTGTTAGTGATGGTAAACTTAACGCTATTTTTTTTGTCGTAAAACTATCCAATGTAATAGTTGTGGGGTCACAATAAGTGATCCCACTGATTTTTGCGGCATGACTGCAAAGATTAATCATTTCAACATTAGTATAGGTTTTGGCTTCATACTCAAGGGACTCCATTGCATACTTTAGTTGTATTAATGTTTCAGCTTGATGACCGTCATATGTCTCGACCCAGATTGTATTATGCCCTAATCTCGGGCCTAAGCTTGCTTCGATTGTTCCACTGGCATGGCTATATCCTGATTTTGAGTAACAGAAATCAACACCACTAAGCAATATTCTGGTAAATCCCATCTCTATAGCCAAACGAACGGCACTGTTGGTTACTGTAGGCCCAACTGTTGTGATATTGTCGATGTCAGCGTCATTTTTCCAGGGAAAACGCTGTCCCATATACATGCATTTCCCTGGCCACTGTGAAAGAATTTTAGGGCTTACATGATATGAATGAACAAGTAGAGTTTTGTCATTTAAATCAAACATGCCACGGCTAACATCAAAGCTAGCATCCTGCGGATCAACACACACAACAATATCTACGGAAACTCCAAAATTTGTTAACTTTCCTGCAATTCTTGATACCGCAATGATAAAAATATTTTTTTGGTTGTCTTTTATCCATTGGATGTTACTGTCTAATGACGGTCCGCCAGCAATGACAATACAAGTTTTTCCATTAAAAGTATTTCTAAGGAGTTTTACTTGCGTGTGATTATCTGCAATATTTTCAAGTTGTGTCTTAACAAATATTTTTTGTGCGAAACTGATTCTGTTGTCAAAATATTCATTCTGCAATCTTGACTCTACAAGATTAAATAGTGCGTTATAGTCTTCCATGTGTCTTGACACTACTGCAAGTGATGATGTGAGGGTATATTCTCCCTTTGCGATGAAAAGCTTAATATCTTCTTGTTTAAATAGGTCGTCTAATCCTAATTCGTCAATAATGACGAGTTTACTTTGCAACTCAGAAGGAATGTCAATCACTAATAAAGGGCATATTGAAGACAACTCGATAAAAACAAATTTACTACCCTCTGGAATACCTTCTTCTAGAATATAGTTTGCTAATAATCCAGAGTCCATCCCAACTACAATATTGAGTTTGTCTTGTTTTGAAAATGTTGCTTTAAACTTCTTGTCGTAAATGCTCTTAGAATCAATGCTCTCAAACATGTGGCGGTTAATACTAGGTAAGTAGTACTCATTGAAGCGACTTATCGCAAAGTTATTCAATATGTTAGTTTGTAATTGCATATTTTCCTCGGTTAGGTCGAATCACTTAAGAGCAGATTCATATGTCGCTTACACGATGCCATGTTTTAATTATCAGCAAATAGTGTTCCATTTTTGTGCCTGTTACTCAGCAAAAATTTGACACTGTGACTTGGCCTTATTTTTTTAAACAAAAGTGCTTGTTTATTACTCGAAAAACGAGGTTACTATAAAAAATTTATATTTTACCTATACTTGCCTATAATGATATCACTTTATGACATGGAATTTTTACAGGTTTAATTCTCATACCAACTTTTGGCGCAAAACTTGTATGTATGAAGCACTATTGAAGAGTTGACTCATAGTTGTCACAAGCAGTTAATCGAAGGTTTAAACAGTAAGTGGGGAGCTTTATGTTTGATAATAAAACAATTTTGATTACCGGTGGCACTGGGTCATTTGGACAAAAATACACTAAAACTATTCTTGAACGATATAAGCCTAAACGTTTGATCATTTTTTCCAGAGACGAACTTAAACAGTATGAAATGCAACAGGTTTTTAATGCCTCTTGTATGCGATATTTTATTGGTGATGTCCGTGATGGTGAGAGATTAATGCAGGCTTTCAAAGACGTGGATTTTGTCATCCACGCAGCAGCCCTAAAACAGGTCCCTGCTGCTGAATATAATCCAATGGAATGTATAAAAACCAATATTTATGGAGCGGAAAATGTCATTCGTGCCGCTATCAGTAATAATGTTAAAAAAGTCATTGCACTCTCAACTGACAAAGCTGCAAGCCCGATTAATTTATACGGTGCGACTAAGCTGGCCTCCGACAAACTCTTTGTGGCCGCTAATAACGTAGTCGGTGATGGTAAAACCCGTTTCTCAGCAGTACGTTATGGTAATGTGGTAGGTTCACGAGGTTCTGTAGTTCCTTTTTTTAAGCAGCTTATCACAAATGGGACTACCTCTCTCCCGATTACTCATCCGGATATGACGCGTTTTTGGATTACATTACAAGATGGCGTTGATTTTGTTTTGAAAAATTTTGCACGAATGCAAGGCGGTGAAATTTTTGTTCCGAAAATACCATCGGTTAGAATCACTGATCTGGCCAAAGCTTATGGTCCACATTTGGAACAACAAATTGTCGGTATTCGTCCGGGTGAGAAAATGCATGAGGTAATGTGCCCTGGTGATGACTCACACCATACCATTGAGTTTGCTGATCACTTTGTGATAACTCCTAGTATCAAGTTTTTTAGCCGTGAAAACGACTATACGAAAAATTTATTGGATGAAAAAGGGCAAGCGGTGTCACAAGGATTTGAATACCACTCGGGTAACAACCCACATTTTTTAAGTATTGATGAAATACTAAAGCTGGATGCAATATCATGATCCTTTATGGAAAACAGGATATAAATCAAAATGATATTGATGCAGTTGTTAATGTGCTGCAGTCTGAATACCTTACTCAGGGACCAAAAGTTGCTGAATTTGAGCAGGCAATCTCTGAATCTGTCGGTGCTAATTATAGTGTTGCAGTCAACAGCGCGACTTCGGCATTACACATCGCTTGTTTAGCCTTAGGTGTTGTGAGCAACGATTTGGTATGGACGACGCCTATTACCTTTGTTGCCTCGGCAAACTGTGCCCTTTATTGCGGTGCAGAGATTGATTTCGTCGATGTTGAACCTACAACGGGAAATATGTCGTCTTCGGCCTTAGCTGCCAAGTTGCTCTTAGCTAATGCAAATGGTCGGCTACCAAAAGTGATCATCGCTGTGCATATGGCGGGACATTCTTGCAATATGCAAGCTATTGCGCAGTTGGTTAAACAGTATGGTATTAAAGTGATTGAGGATGCCTCCCATGGCATTGGAGGATCCTACCAATCAAAAAAAATTGGAGCTTGCCAATATAGCGATATTACAATTTTTAGTTTTCATCCGGTAAAAATAATTACCACGGCTGAAGGTGGAGTTGCTACAACAAACAGTAAACCTATTGCTGACGCAATGGCAATGTATCGAAGCCATGGCATCACTAAAGATCCTGCCTTAATGGAAAGGCCGCAAGAGGGCGACTGGTATTATGAACAGCACCATTTAGGTTTTAATTACCGGATGACGGATCTGCAAGCTGCACTCGGTGTGTCTCAATTAACTCGGATAGACGAGTTTGTGGAAAAACGTAATACATTAGCTGCAATATACCGTAGCCAACTTACGGACTTGCCTATCAACGTTGTTGAACCAATAGAACAATCCTACAGTGCAAGGCATTTGTTTATCATTAGGTTATTACAACCTGATAAACGTAAAGCGATTTTTGACGCAATGCGGGCTCAAGGCATTCAAGTGCATGTGCATTATTTTCCTGTTCATCTTCAACCTTACTATCAGAAACTCGGGTTTAGTGTAGGACAATTTCCTGAGGCTGAGCGTTTCTATCGGTCGATACTGACGTTGCCTTTATATCCTGATCTTACTGCTGAGCAGATTGGTTATATCTGTGACAACTTAAGGGAATTGTTGATATGAGAGTGGCGATTATTCCCGCACGAGGAGGAAGCAAGCGTATTGCGCATAAGAATATTCGTCATTTTAATGGTAAACCGATGATTTCGTATCCAATTACTGCCGCTATACGTAGTGGGAGCTTTGATAAAATAATTGTATCGACTGATTCTATGGAAATTGCCACGATTGCTAGATCTTTTGGTGCAGAAACCCCTTTTATGCGCCCGAGTGAGTTAGCAGATGATTTTGTCGGTACCACTCCAGTCGTGCGTCATGCCCTTAATGAATTAGCTTCTTTAGGCGACGTTGTTGACATTTGTTGCTGTATATATGCAACGACCCCTTTGCTTCAATATTCATTTTTACGAGAGGCTGGTGAGTTACTTGAATCGGCACCCAATCTTGATTATGTATTTTCGGCTTGCCGTTTTTCATTCCCCATCCAACGGGCTTTGATATTAGATGCCGATGGCAGCATATTACCTTTTGATAACAAGAGTATTGGTCAACGATCGCAAGATTTAGTTGAGACATATCATGATGCTGGTCAGTTCTACTGGGGGAGAGCTAGTGCTTTTTTGAATGAGGAAACTCGAGTATTTGGTGCTCGGTCACGAATGAAACTCTTGCCCAGTTATATGGTTGCGGATATTGATACCTTAGCGGATTGGGAACGCGCTGAGGTGTTATATGATGTATTGAAAAAGCAAGGTAAGCTATGAAATTGGCCATTCGAGTTGATGCCTCAATTAGAATCGGTACTGGACATGTTGCCCGTTGTTTAGCGTTCGCGAGCGCGTTAAAGAAAACCTTCCTCAATCTGGATATTACATTTCTTTGTCGAAATGCACTTGGCAATATGAATGCCCACATACGTGCGCAAGGATACCGTGTTTGTGAGTTAGATATAAATGAGGTTGATTTGGCATTTACTGGCAAAGAGTTGCAGGTAAATTGCCAGCAGAATGAGGCTGATATCTGTCTTAAACAACTTGGAAGTAATAAATATCATCTACTCATTGTCGATCACTATGGGCTAAGTGAGCACTTTTGCTGCAAGATGCGACTTAAATGCGAGCAAATCATGGTGATTGATGACTTGGCAAATCGTAAACACGATTGTGATTTACTGCTTGATCAAAATTTATTGCCTGAATTCAGTAATCGATATCGGGATTTAGTCAACAAAGAGACTTTGTTATTGCTAGGCCCTAAATATGCCTTATTAAGGGATGAGTTTTATTTGGAATACCATCCTATGTTGTTCGAAAAAGTACCAAATATTTTGGTTTTTTTTGGTGGAAGTGACTCCGCAAATGTCACTCGAACTGCATTGTTGGGGCTGACTCGGGTTTTAAAACCAGCATTCAAAGCTCAAGATTTTAATATTGATGTTGTTCTGGGGGCCTCGAATCCCTGGAAAGAAAGTCTATTTGCGGAATTTGCTGATTGTCAGTACCTAAGCTGGCATGTGCAATGCGATTATATTGCAAAGTTAATGACAAATGCGACTTTATCACTCGGCGCAGGGGGAAGTAGCCATTGGGAGCGTTGTATCACTGGTGTACCTTCAGTTGTAATCACGGTTGCCGATAACCAGATTGCAACAACCCAATACCTTGCTTCATTAGGAGCTTGTCAATTTCTTGGAGACGTTAAGAATGTCACTTCAGAAGAGATTGCTCTAGCGGTTAACAGGCTGTTAGGGTCATTAGAATTACGTCAACAATTATCGGATAACGCGCGACAGATCATCAATCTTGATGATGGTTTGCCCAGAGTTTTAGATGCTTTAAAAACATATTTGGCTACAACAGGTATGGGAGAAAGTTAAATCATGCAGGTAATCAAAGTTGACCATTGTCACATCGGTCCTGGCCAGCCAGTGTTTGTCATTGCAGAATTATCAGGAAACCATGGACAATCGCTTGAAAAGGCCAAAGAGATGATATTGGCCGCCGCTGAAGCTGGGGCGAGCGCTATTAAGCTACAAACATATACTCCTGATACTATTACCTTAAATGTTAGCCATGGTGAATTTTTTATTCAGGACCAAGACAACTTATGGAAAGGGAGAAGCCTTTACGATCTCTATAGTGAGGCTATGACACCTTGGGAATGGCATCAGCCATTATTTGATTATGCTAAGTCGTTAGGTTTAGTTGCGTTTAGTACGCCATTTGATTTAACGGCAGTGGAATACTTGGAAAAACTTAACGTACCTTGTTACAAAATAGCTTCATTTGAAAATAATGATCATGCTTTACTGGCGGCTGTCGCCAAGACGGGTAAACCTGTGATTATGTCTACGGGAATGGCTGAAATTCATGAGCTTGCTGAAGCTGTTACGGTATTAAAGCAACATGGATGTCGCGACTTGATTTTATTAAAGTGCACTAGCCATTATCCTGCTGAGCCTGTTGATGCCAATCTATCAACTATTCCTCATTTAGCACAACTATTTGATTGTCAAGTGGGTTTATCTGACCACACGCAAGGGATTGGCGTTTCAATTGCTTCTGTGATTCTTGGCGGTACCGTAATTGAAAAACATTTCGTTATCGATAGAAATGAAGGCGGTGTTGATAGTGAGTTTTCCCTTGAGCCGAGAGAGTTTAAGTCGCTCGTTATGGAAACCGAAAGAGCCCGTGTAGCCCTAGGACGAGTGCATTATGGATGTACAACAAAGGAGATTGCATCAAGAAAATATCGGCGCTCTCTTTATGTTAGTCGGGATATGAGCGCTGGCGATATTTTGACGGTTGATAATCTTCGTTCAGTTCGCCCTGGTTTAGGCATTGCTCCAAAATATTTACATCAGTTACTCGGTAAAGCCGTCAAACAGGATATTGCAGCAGGTACGGCGATGTGTTGGGAGTTTGTATAACACTATTGTGTGGCAAGCTCTAAAACTCATACAGCATAGAGTTGAGAATTAAATTGAATAATTATGGTGTAGAACTTCGCGCTGTCGAAATGTGTGATTTACCGCTACTTAGACGTTGGCGTAATCGAGATGATATTCGTTTACAGATGATGCAAACGGACTATATATCGCCGAATCAACAACGCAACTGGTTTGAAAGTATTCAATATCGGAATGACCAACAGCATTGGGTTTTATGGTGTAAAGGACAACGAGCAGGCTATGTCAATTTAAAGGGGAATATTTCTGGTGAATTATTTGGGCAAGATATTGCTGACGCAGGAATTTATTTAGGTCCGTCACCAGTACGTCACCCAATGCTTGCGGTAGCAGCTGCATTGTCACAATTAGATTTTGGGTTTGAAACTTTACAAATCAAGGCGATAAGAACATTAGTGAAAACCGATAACCACTCTGCTTTAAGGCTCAATCAGCAGTTAGGCTATCAAGTATTGTTGAATAAACAAGATTTTATCGCATTAGAATTACTTCCAAGTGATTATTTTATTGCACGTGAAAAATTGCGGAGATTTTTTAGATGACCAGATTAGAAGTACTCTTTTCAAACGCATTAGGGCTCGATATTGAAAAGATCCATGATGAATTAGCCTACAACTCTGTACCCGAATGGGATAGCGTGGCACACATGGGATTAATTGCTCAGCTAGAGGATGCTTATGACGTACTTTTAGATACTGATGACATTATCGATATGAGTAGTGTTGGTAAAGCGAGGGTGATACTCGCTAAATATGGCGTTAATTCATAATGTCACTATTACGAGGTAAAAAAGCATTAGTAACTGGTGCCAATCGTGGTATCGGCCTAGCTATTGCCCATAAATTTGCTCAGCAAGGTGCTGAATTATGGATAAATGGCCTCGATTCAAACAAAATTGAGCAGGTAAGAGCTGAAATTGTTTCTAAGTATGGTACAGACTGCCACGCGTTATGCTTTGATGTATCGGATCCACTTGCCGTAAAAGCAGGATTTCAGCATTTATTTAAGCAAACCAAAACATTAGATGCACTTGTTAATAATGCTGGCATTATGGATGATGCTTTGCTCGGTATGGTGACTCATCAGCAGCTTGAACGAAGTTTTTCAACTAACACTTATAGTGTGATTTATTGTACTCAGTATGCTGCCAGATTAATGGAGCGAGCAGGTTCAGGATCAGTTATCAATATTGCCTCTATCATGGGAAGAGTTGGAAATGCGGGACAATCTGTTTATGCAGGAAGCAAAGCTGCGGTGATAGGTATTACTCAATCTTTAGCTAAAGAGTTAGCGAGTAAACAAATCCGAGTTAATGCCATTGCGCCGGGGTTTATTGAAACTGATCTCGTTAAGATATTAAACGAAAATACCTATGAAAGCCGTTTGCAAAGTATAGCCATGGGAAGAGCTGGTTTAGCTAGTGAAGTTGCTGATGTCGCCGCATTTTTGGCCTCTAATATGGCAAGTTATGTCACGGGTCAGGTGATAGGTGTTGATGGGGGGATGCTGATTTGAATATCTGCCTTCAAGGGTGTGGCGTCACTAAAATGTTGTCACATATAAAAGCTGATAATCCAAACTTAGCGTGGTGGGAACCTCAGCTCGGTTGGCTGACATATGGCGATATTCATCAGAAAGCGCTTCAGCTTCAGCAGACTTATCCAAGCTCAAAATGTTTAATTTACTTACCTTTTTTTAATCGTCTTTCACACGTTCTTCATTACATTGTCGCTTTAAGACTGGGACATACCCTCATGCTTGCTGACCCATTGATGAGTCACGAGCAGCGGCAATTGACCATTGATAATTATGGTGTTGATGCATGGATTGATGAGTCAGGTATGTGGCATGAGTTGACAAAAAGTAAAACAACTCACGCTAAGTTGCATCCTTCTCTTGCTTTACTATTGCCAACCTCCGGAAGTACCGGTGCATTTAAATGGGTACGCTTATCTCAAGAAAATCTCCAAAGTAACGCGCTAGCAATTGCTGAGTATTTACAGATAAATCAAGATGAGCGGGCAATTACAAGTTTGCCATTCTTTTACTCCTATGGTCTTTCTGTTCTCAATAGTCATCTTGCCGTTGGTGCCGCTTTAGTTCAAAGCGAATATAGTACAATGGATCGCCAGTTTTGGTCCTTGCTTAGTAACTTGGAGGTAACTAGTTTTGCGGGGGTCCCTTTTACCTATCAAACATTAAATAAATTGAAGTTTGACTGGTCGAGCTACCCATATCTTCGCACTATGACGCAAGCAGGCGGTCGGCTTGATTCCGAATTAGCGCGGCACTTTGCTGCCGAAGCTTTGAAACGACATAAACGATTTTTTATTATGTACGGTCAAACCGAGGCAGCTCCAAGAATGGCTTGGATAGCTGAAAATGAAATCGTTGAGCATCCCAATTCTATCGGTCGTCCCATTCCTGGCGGTGAATTTAATTTAAAACCAATTGACGGATTAGCGGAAGGGCAAGGTGAGCTTATCTACCGTGGACCAAACGTGATGATGGGTTATGCTGAAAGTGAGTTCGATCTTGCCAAGGGTGCTGAATATAAAGAGTTAGCTACTGGAGATGTTGCTTATTGTGATACAGAGGGGCGCTATTACCTTTGTGGGCGTTTAAAACGTTTTATCAAACTTTTCGGTAAACGTACTAACCTTGTAGATATTGAAACATTTCTCGAAAATAAATCTATTATTACTGCTTGCCTTAATAAAGATGATGAGTTGCTGATCGCATATGAGCCAACGGATCAAGATATAGATGCTGCGAAAAAACAACTTTCACTCTGGTTACGTATTCCTATTAACGTGATTAAGTTCATCCTTGTTCCTGTTTTGCCTCGGACTTCAAATCTTAAGATTGACTATAATACGCTGCCGCAATTATTGGAGTCATCATCATGAATTGGCTTTGGGAACACTCCATATTCGCTTTGCCACAGGTTGAGAAGGAAGCGCTGTTATTAGCTGAATTGAATAAGCTGACCTCTCATCACGAGGTCAACTGTCCTAGCTTTGCTAATATATTAAGAGCATTTCACTGGGGACATAGTGAGGATTATGCCCAGCTACCTTATCTTGCTTGCCGACTTTTTAAGTTGATGAAGTTACAAAGTATTCCCGATGCTCAAATATTCAAAATGATCAGTTCATCAGGGACTACGGGGGCTGCATCTCAAATAGTGCTTGATAGAGAAACTGCTTCGTTACAGACAAAAGTATTGGTTAAGATCCTTCAAGAGTTTATCGGAAAACAGCGACTGCCAATGCTGTTGATTGAAAAAACATCACTCGTACAAAATAGAAATGATTTTTCGGCCAGAGGAGCTGGCGCTGTTGGCCTATCATTTCTCGGTCGAGATCATACCTATGCTCTAGATAGCAATATGCAACCAGATTGGAAAACCATAGATGCTTTTTGTGAACGGTATTCAAATCAACCCATCATTTTATTTGGTTTTACCTTTATGGTATGGGAACACTTTTTAGAACAAATAAAAAAAAGAGGACACAAATTATCTTTTGAACAAGGAATATTATTTCACAGTGGCGGATGGAAAAAGTTGCAACATAAGGCAGTTGATAATGCGACATTTAAAATGCAATGTAGCGAATGGTTAGGTATTGCTAAAGTCCATAATTTTTATGGGATGGCTGAGCAAATAGGTTCAATTTTTGTTGAGTGTGAATCGGGCCATTTACATGCTCCACTTTATTCAGATGTGATAATCAGAGAGCCTACGACCTTAGCCCCTTTACCCATAGGCAAAGAGGGGCTAATACAAGTGCTTTCGGCAATCCCTAAAAGTTACCCAGGACATTCACTATTAACAGAAGATATTGGGCGAATAATTGGGATTGATAATTGTTGCTGTGGTCGTAAGGGACAGTATTTTGAAGTGATTGGACGTCAAAAAGGCGCAGAGGTCAGGGGATGCAGCGATACATTTCAATAAACCAAGCTTTAGATGCTCCTGAAGTCGAACATTTACTTAGAGGACAAACCGGGACTCGATTTAATCCTGTCCCTTTAGCCTGTTTTGCGCCTGTTATTAGAGAGTTTTTAGCGGATTTATCACAACGTCTTCAACAGCAATATCGGATGGTACCAGAGCTAGCGGCTTTTGGTTTTTGGTTACGTCCACGGCAAGTTGAACAACAGGTCCTTCGCTTATCAGGTCGTGCGCCACTTGGAATGGTTTTTCATTTGGTACCATCTAACGTCCCGACAATAGCATTTTATTCTTGGATAATGGCCTTGTTAATGGGAAATTCGAGCATTATCCGATTATCGTCACGTAAACACCCCACTCAAGAGATAATGTTGGAACTACTCTCTGCAATGTTACTAGAGTCGCGTTGGAGCCCAATAGCAGAGCGAACCCGTTTTATCCGCTACCAGCATAATGATGAAATAACCAAATGGTTTAGCGAAGAATGTCATCTGAGAGTGATATGGGGAGGAGACAAAACAATCCGTGCGATTAGACAGCTTGGATTATCAGCTACTGCTCAAGAATTGGTATTTCCTGACCGTCGTTCGATGGCGATTATCGATAGTCAATGGGTATCAACATTGGATACTGATACATGGGCAAGTTTAGTGAGTGAATTTAAACAAGACTGTACGTTATTCGATCAAAAAGCTTGCTCGTCGCCCACTATGTTAGTTTGGATTGGACAACCTGATATTGCAGTAAAGCAAAGGCTATTAGAAGAGACATTTTATACTTTTGGGCTTAATTCTAGTTTGGTAATGGAACGTTTAGTTCAAAGCCAAATGAATGCTGCAATTGTTCAATCTCAAGAGTTAACGTGCTACAAAGGTGTTAGCGTATTTTCTCATCAAAAACCGACCATTTTAGATTATACAGGTCCAGGTCTATTAACTGAGAGTGTTATGCCAAATTGGCAGGCGATTAGAAATACTTATTGGGATATTCAGACTTGTGTCTATTTAGGTGAGTCACTTGCACAATGTCGCGACGAGTTAAATTATATTGTTGGACGTGTTGATCGTGTTGTTAAACCTGGCCAAGCACTTGCATTTGATTGGTATTGGGATGGGATCGATATTTTACATTCTTGCAGTAGGAAAAAATGTAACTGGGGGAGTCATGGCTAATTATTCAGGAGTTTGTATTTTATTTGGTGCTGGCGGTGGTGGCGAAAATGCGCTTTCATTATTAAAGCTTGAAGGGTGTAATATTAGCGCCATTGTCGACAATGATCTAAAAAAGCACAATACCTTTTTAGATGAAATTCCTATCTATGCTCCCGCAAAATTGAACTGCGATTTGATTTTTGACAAAATTCTTATAGCAAGTGGATACTCTAAGTCAATCTTAGCGCAATTAGCGCAATATAATATAAGCCAAGAACGTATTATTGTATTGCCTCAGTATTACTTAAAGTCTAATCGATTTTCTGATCAAGTTCTATACTCTTTAGCTTGGGATTTTATTGTTAGCTTTTCAAAAATAATGAGTAATTTAAATATTCGATATTGGTTGGATTATGGGACGTTACTTGGTGTAGTAAGAGATAATGATTTAATCCCATGGGATTCCGATCTTGACTTTTGCATTTTAGACGATAATAAAAGTTATTTTATTAATAGTTTTTCTTTTATATCTGAACATATATCTTCAACTATTGGATGTGATGTTAAAATTGAGCTGATAAAAGGTGTTGAATGTGAGCATTCAAGAGTTTTTATATCTTGTAATCGTGATAATGTAATTCTCGATATTGATGTATTTATCAAATTTAACTTCTCTGATTTTGTGTGTTTGGAAGTCATGGATAGAGTTGAGCGTTATGATGCTGAACATTATGTTACAGTTGACTTTTTGAATGTAAAAGGAATTTATTTACCAGTACCCAATAAGTATGATCAGTATTTGACAAGAGTTTACGGTAGTTGGTGTGTTGCCAACAAAGAGTGGACTTTATATTCATAAATGTAGGAGAAAATTATGGCTAGGATTTATGGCGACGATAAATTAAAACTATCCTACGATAATGTCGTAAAGTTCTTTGAGGATAGGGCGAAAAAATCAGCAGTGGTTGGAGATTTAAGTGCTGTTATTTATCAGGATAAAAATCCTGAATTAGCAATAAATCGAGATATCATTGAAAAAAAATTGTTGCTCCCAAAACTTGGAATTGATCAAAGCAGTATCGTTTTTGATGCTGGTTGTGGTACAGGGCGCTGGGCACAAGAAATTATTCCCTATTGTGGGCAATACTATGGTGCTGATATTTCTAACGGATTTATTGAGATTGCCAGTAAAAAATTTAAAAGTTATAAAAATGCGCATTTTTTTGTTTCACCTCTTTGGGAAAGAAAAATATTAAGTAAAAGTTTTAAAGGAATATGCACTCATGCTTTATCATTTGGTGTAATGATCTACATGAATGACGAAGAATTAAAAATTTATTTAGATATTTTGCTTCATCTTATGTCCGAGAAGGCTTTAATTGCTTTTAGGGAACCAATTGGTGTTGAACAAAGATTATCCATTATCGAACATTTTTCAGATGATATGGAGCAAGAGTATAATGCGATTTATAGAACTGAATTAGAATTGTTAGAAATGATTGATAGTGTTTTTAATCATTCAGGATTTAGCTTAAAAGAAAGTGGTGATGTGCATAGTGCTGCTTTATCTAACCGAAGTGATACTAAGCAAAAATACTATATTTACCAAAGATAGGTTTAATAAATGAAGACAGCATATTGTTTTGATTTAGATAGCACATTAACTACTTTAGAGATTTTACCATGTATTGCTTCAGAATTAAATATTTCTGAGGAAATGGCATTATTGACAAAGCTAACTATGGACGGTGTGATAGATTTTATCTCATCTTTTAAATTGAGAGTATTACTGTTATCAACAGTTTCAATTGAGAGAATTAACTCAATTATAGATGAAGTGCCATTAGACTTGAAATTATTAAACTTTATAAAAGAAAATCGTGAGCAATGTTTTATTGTAACTGGCAATATTGACCTATGGATTAAGCCTTTACTAGATAAGTTTGAGTGTAATTATTATTCATCATCTGCTCAATATAGTGATGGTTATATCAAACTTGATAAAGTCTTAGTTAAATCGGAAGCGATAAAAAATATCAGATCAATGGGATTTGACAGGGTTATTGCTGTTGGTGACGGAATGAATGATGTTCCGATGTTTCTCGAGTCAGATATAAAAATTGCATTTGGGGCTATTCATCACCCTCCTAAATCACTCGTAAATTTAGCGAATTATATTGTTCATAGTGGGGATTCTTTATGCAACTTATTGAAAATGTTGTGATTGCAGCTGCAGGTATGGGAGCAAGGATTGGTCTTGGCATTCCGAAATGTATGATTGATATTGAAGGGACAAACTTATTATCAAGGTTAATTAATTTGCTGGATGGATATTGCAAAAATATAGTTGTAGTTGTTGGCTATCGTGAAGAAATGGTTGTTGAGTATTGTTCTGTCCCCCTGTGTCAGGATAGTTGTCACCCCTAAATAATCATTATTTTTAAAGACAGGGCGCGGCAAATGAGAACGATATGGCTCGGTATTCACCAGAACGTAAAGAGGCGATCCTTAAAAAATTATTACCGCCTCACAATTTAACGGTCGCAGAGGTCGCTCGGGAAGAAGGCATCGCGGTGCAAACCTTGTATCATTGGCGAGATAAAGCCAGAAAAGAAGGTCGTCCCGTGCCAGGTAAAACTCTTAC